>VHDH01000009.1 GCA_016871445.1 Verrucomicrobiota bacterium
TGGAGAGATGGCCGAGTGGCTGAAGGCGCTGGTTTGCTAAACCGGTATACGGTCAAAAGCCGTATCGGGGGTTCGAATCCCCCTCTCTCCGCCACTTTTCTCCGACTTTTTGCGAATGCCCGCTGCCGACACTCCCGCCAATCCTGCGCCACCACCACTGCCGCACCGCGAGGAGCGGTTGCACGCCTTGGATAATCTTCGCGCGGTCGCGATGCTGCTGGGCATTGTGCTGCACGCGGCGCTGTCCTTCATGACGTTGCCCATCCCGTGGATCGCACGCGACGTGAGCCGCAGCTTCGGCTTTGATGCGATGGTAGGGCTGATCCACGGGTTTCGCATGCAGCTCTTTTTTTTCTTGGCGGGCTTTTTTAGCCACTTGCTTTGGCAAAGGCTCGGCGTAAACGCGTTCCTCCGCCAACGCTGGCAGCGCATTGGGGTGCCGTTTCTGCTGGGCATGGTGACGCTGGTGCCGGCGATCATTATTGTCTGGGGCTGGGCCGAACAGCGCGCCGACCCACGCCCTGCGCGCCAGCAATACGGCCAGTTGACAATCTTCTCCATTCCCACTGGGCACCTATGGTTCTTGGAGCTGCTGCTTATCCTCTACGGCGGCGCAGCGTTGGTTGCGTGGGTCGGTTTGAAGGCGAAGCTGGAGGCTTGGTTGCCCCGGCTCGATGCGGCATTCGATTGGTTTATCGCGCGGAGCTGGAAGCCGCTGCTGCTCGTGCCGCCCTCGATCTTGTGCTTGTGGACCGGCCCGATGCTGGGAGAGGTGGACCACGCAGGACTGCGGCTGCTGCCGGCGAGCCGGGCGATTGCCTACTATGGGCTGTTCTTCGTGGTCGGCTGGTGGCTGCACCGGCGGCGACACCAACTCGATGTGCTCCGCAACTGGGTCTGGCTCGGCTTCGCGTTGGCGCTGGTGGGTTATCTGACGCTGGGCGCGTGCTTCGTCTCCCCCATCAAGCCGGCCGACCCGCGCTACGTGAGCATACGGCTCATCGGTCTGACTGGCGCGGCGCTCTACGCATGGGCGATGACTTTCGCGGTCACAGGCTGGTTCCTGCGCTTTGCTAGCCAGCAGCGCCCATGGATTCGCTATCTCGCGGATGCCTCCTATTGGTGCTACCTCTTGCACTTGCCGCTGGTGCTATGGCTACAAGTAATCGTCGCGAAGTGGGCCGCCAATGGTTGGCTAAAGTTCGCCTTCATCCTGGCGGTAAACGTCGTCGTCTTGCTGCTCACGTACCACTGGTGCGTGCGTTACACGTGGATTGGCAGGGTGCTTAACGGGCCAAGAGAAAAACCGAAAGTTAATGCCTAATGCAAACGGCTGGGTGAAGGATTCAGGTCTCCTTCATTCTGCATCGACCTCCTTACCGCAGATAAGGCCCGAGGACTTCCTGCCAAATTGCGTAGCCTTTTGCGTTCATGTGCAGTCGATCCTCTAAAAAGATGTCCGGTTTGGGCAAGCCGTCAGGGCCAAGCATCGCGTCGAAGACATTGATGAAGGCGAGTTGCGGATCGGCCTTCGTGATGGCCTCGATGCGCCGGTTTGCGTCCCGCACCTGCTCGACCTGTTTCCAGCGTGAGGGGTTGCCGGCATTGGCGATGTAGGCCACGCGTGTGCCCGGCAGCTTCTGCTTCACCAGCGCGACAAACTTCCGAAAATCCGTCTCCACCCGCTCGGGTGTCTTGCCAGCGTTGAGGTCGTTGGAACCGGCGTACAGCACGATCAAGCGCGGCTGATGCGGCAACAACAGCCGGTCAAAGTGATTCACCGCGTCGAACAACTCCGACCCGCCGAAGCCCCGATTCAGCACGCGATGCTGCGGAAAGTCCGCCGCCAACGTCTCCCAGCGCCGGATGCTCGAGCTGCCCGTGAACACGATGCCGCCCTTCACCGGCGCGTTCGTCGCGTCTTGCTTTGAGAAAGCCTCGATATCCTTCTGCCACTTGATGCACGAGGTGACGATGTCGTAGCCCGCCTCGCTGAAGTGCAGCTTGTCTGCCACGAACAGCTCCGTGCGCGGCTGGCCATCCTCGCCGAGCAGGTGCGGAAAGTAATTAATGAAGCCTAACTTGCCGTCCGCCTTGGCGTAATCGGCAATGAGCTGGTTCGCTTGCTTCACCTGCTCCACTTCGTTCCAGCGCGCCGGTGAGGTCGGAATGCACAAATAGGAGATCTGCGTCTGAGGCAGCGCAGCGCGGATCTTTGCGACAAGGGTTTGGAAATCAGCGAGCACCTGCGCCGGCGTTTTACCGGCATGTAAATCGTTGCCGCCAGCGTTGAGGTAAATCGTCTTTGGCGCATAGGGAATCACCACGCGGTCGGCGAAATGAATGCAGTCGCTCAACTGCGCGCCGCCAAACCCGCGGTTGATTGGCTTTTCCTTGGCAAACCGCTGCGGCAGCGACTTCCACAGCCGGATGTTCGATGCGCCGTAAAATAGCGTGGCGTCTTTGGGTAGGGCGTTGGTCTTGTCCTCCGCTTCATAAGCCGCAATGACCTTCTCAAAGCGCGCGGGGTCAGCCACCTTGGGCGCGGCGGCAAAAGCCAGCGGCACCACGAACAGCGCGGCCAACAAAACCAAGCCACGCAAACTTTGAATCAACTCGACCAGTAGCTTCATAGAGCGACTTTTCCGCGAGGGCCGCACAAGGGAAAGCGCAAAGATTGTCATGATGGAATCGCCGCTGGCCTTCGTCCCAGTTGTTGGTAGAATTTAGAAAATGTTAGACCTGCTGGGAAAACGCACCCGCTCCTTCTGTGACGGACAGTCGCGACGGGACTTTTTGCGCATCGGAGCGCTGGGCTTCGGCGGGCTGGCGTTGCCAGACCTGCTGCGCGTCGAGGCACAGGCGGGCATCCGCCGGTCACACAAGGCGGTCATTAACATCTTTCTGCCCGGAGGCCCGCCGCATCAGGACATGTTCGATTTAAAGATGGACGCTCCGAGCGAGATTCGTGGCGAGCTGCGGCCCATCAACACTAATGTGCCCGGCATCCAAATTGGCGAGTTGCTCCCACGCACCGCCGCCATGATGGACAAGCTGGTGCTCATTCGCTCCGTGGTTGGCGCGGTTGACGACCACAATGCTTTTCAGTGTCAAACTGGTCGCCTTGCCCGCGGCGCCCCCCAGCCAGCCGGCGGGTGGCCCTCGCTCGGCTCCGTGCTTTCCAAACTGCAAGGTCCGGTTGATCCAGCCGTGCCGCCGTTTTTCGGCCTCGCGCCGAAGATGGGTGAGATGCGCTGGGCGGACGCTGGCATGCCCGGCTTCCTTGGCGTCGGTCACGCGCCCTTCAAACCCTCCGGTATGGGCAAGGATGACATGGTTCTCGATGGCCTCACGCTCGACCGCCTCGACGACCGAAAGCGCCTGCTCACCAGTTTCGATCACTTCCGTCGCGACGTGGATAGCAGCGGCTTAATGGATGGCCTCGACAGCTTCACGCAACAGGCCTTCGGGATACTCACCTCAAGCAAGGTGGTCGAAGCCCTCGACCTAGAGAAGGAAGATCCGAAGATTCGTGCGCGTTACGGCAAGGGCGATTCAAAAAACCGCGACGACGGCGGTCCGAAGCTCATGGAGCACATGCTCATGGCCCGGCGCCTCGTGGAAGCCGGCGCACGCTGCGTCACGCTGGCCTTCAGCCGCTGGGATCATCACGGCCGCATCTACGACGCGCTCCGACAGGATTGCCCGTTGCTCGACCAAGGCTTCAGCGCGCTCATAGAAGACCTCCACCAACGCGGCCTCGATAAGGACGTGACCGTCATTCTTTGGGGCGAGTTTGGCCGCACGCCGAAAATCAACAACCAGGCCGGCCGCGACCATTGGCCGCAAGTCTCTTGCGCCTTGCTCGCCGGCGGCGGGATGCGCACCGGCCAAGTGATCGGTGCCACCGACCGCATGGGCGGCGAAGCGAGCGACCGCCCCGTACACTTTGGCGAAATTTTCGCCACGCTCTACAACCGCGTTGGTCTCGACGCGAACAAAGTTACAATTCCCGACCTATCCGGCCGCCCGCAATACCTGGTGGACGGCTGGGAACCGATCAAAGAGGTTGTGTAACGCTGGCGCTGGCCACTATGGGCGCCACGGATCCCTCCACCACAACCAAGCTTCTACCGAAGCGCCCGGGATATACCCTGCTGCAACGCGAGGTGCGGCCGGGCCATGAGGCAAGCCAAGGCTTCAACATGATTTGAACTTTACTTCAACTGGTGCGTCGCAAATAGCACACATGAAACAATCAGTTCGCCCTGACCGCCGTTCATTCCTCAATCAACTGGGTACCGCTGCCTTGGCCGCGCCCTTTGTCACGCGCAACTTGCTGGCCGCTTCGCCCAACGAAACCGTGCGCCATGCGAGCTTCGGCGCGGCGGGCATGGCGGGCGCGGATTGGGGAGCGATCACCAGCCACAAGGCGGTAAAGTTTGTGGCGGTCGCCGAGGTGGATGTGAATCGCGCTGAGGCGGCGAAGAAGAAATTTCCCGACCTAAAAGTGTATCCGGACTGGCGCGAGATGCTCGCCAAGGAGCACAAGAACCTCGATTGTGTGAACGTCTCCACGCCCGACCACATGCACGCGCCCATGGCCATGGCGGCGATGCAGCACGGTCTGCACGTCTATGGCCAGAAGCCCCTGACGCATGATGTATATGAATCCCGCCGCCTGACAGAAGTAGCGCGAGAGCGAAAGCTGGTTACGCAAATGGGCATACAAGTGCATTCAAGCTTCGAGTATCGGGCGGCGGTGCAACTCGTGCAGTCCGGCGTGGTCGGCAAGATCAAGGAGGTGCACACTTGGAGTAGCAAAAAGTGGGGTGATCCAGCACCACGCCCAGAGAAGAATGATCCCGTGCCAGAAAATTTTAATTGGGATTGGTGGCTCGGTGTAGTTTCGGAGCGGCCCTACATCGGCGGCGGTTATTACCACCCAGGCAATTGGCGCAAGCGGCTAGATTTCGGCACCGGTACGTTCGGAGACATGGGTTGCCACATTTACGATCCGGTCTTCAAGGCGCTGGGCGTGACCGCGCCGCTCACCGTGCGTAGCGAGGGGCCAAAGCCGAACGAACACAACTGGGCCAACGACGCGATCGTTCATTACGTTTTCCCCGGCACGCAGTTCACCGACGGAAAGACGGTGAAGGTGGTCTGGTATGACGGCAGCCAGCGCCCGCCGGTGGACATCGTCGCGCTGCTGGGCAAGGTGAAGCAGCCGGACCAAGGCTCGATCTTCCTCGGCACGAAGGGCGTAATGGTGCTGCCACACGTCGGGAAGCCGATCTTGCTGCCGGAGGAGAACTATCAGGGCTTCGAACTGCCTAAGCTGGAGCCGGTGAACCACTGGCACTCCTTCGTTGAGGCGGTGCGCGGTAACGGCAAGACCTCCGCAAACTTCGATTACTCCGGCCCGCTAACGGAAACAATTCTACTCGGTGGCATCGCATCCCGCTTTCCGCAGACCACGCTAGAATGGGACGCAAAGGCGCTGGCATTCAAGAATGCCAAGGAGGCTAACCAATTCGTGCGGCGCCAGTATCGCCGGGGTTGGGAAGTGAAAGGGCTAAGCTGACCAAAGCGCAGGCCTCGGCCCGTCACAGCGTCCTCAGCAATGCGGCTTAACAAGGGCTGGCGCAACCGTGCCATCGAGTCGCAATATTGGTGGAGTTTTTTGGTTCAAGGAGGACTTAGAGAAGGCAACTTTGCGCTTTGCTCCGCGCGGCTGAAACCTACCCTCCACACATGAACATTCTCGTCACCGGCGGGGCCGGTTTCATCGGCTCGCACGTTTGTGGGCGGCTGCTGCGCGACGGCCATGCCGTGTGGGTCTTTGACGACCTGAACGACTTCTACGCGCCCGCGCTCAAACAGGCCAACCTGCGCGATCTCCAATCCCTCGCGCTTCCGTTTACCTTCTTCCATGGCGATTTGACCGACGCGGCAGCAGTTGAAGAGGTCTTCGCGTCCGCACCGTTTGACCAAGTCATCCACCTCGCTGCACGCGCCGGCGTGCGCCCCAGCTTACAGCAACCTGCGCTCTATCAGCGCGTGAACGTGGAGGGCACGGTGAACCTGCTCGAAGCCGCACGCGCACGGAAGGTTCGCAAAGTGACCATCGCCAGCAGTTCATCGGTCTATGGCGTTAACGCGAAGGTGCCGTTTAGCGAAGCGGATCCAATCTTTAGTGCGATCTCGCCCTATGCGGCCAGCAAGCTCGCGTGCGAGGCACTCGGGCACACCTACCATCATGTTTATGGCATGGACATCGCCATGCTACGCTTTTTTACGGTCTATGGCCCGCGCCAGCGCCCCGACCTCGCTATTCACAAGTTTGCGTCACTGATCAGCGCCGGTAAGGCCATCCCCGTCTTCGGCGACGGCTCGACAGCGCGCGATTACACCTACGTGACCGATACGGTGGAAGGCGTCCTCGCCTGCACACGGCAAGAGTTCGGCTTCGACATCTTTAACCTCGGCGAGTCGCAAACCGTCCGGCTGGACTACCTCATTTCACTATTGGAGAAATCCCTTGGCAAAACTGCTGTCATTGACCGCCAGCCCCCACAACCTGGCGACGTGCCGATCACCTACGCCAACATCTCCAAGGCCAGTGCGAAACTCGGCTACCACCCTTCCGTGAAGATCGAAACTGGCATCCCGAAATTCGTGGAGTGGTTCCGAGCCGCGCAAGCCCATCGCTAGTGGGCGCTTACTCGACCATCATTGCCTGGTCGAGCATCGCTGAAAGCTGGGTTAAAATAGCCTCATCGCTGGCAATGATAGTGGCTCCCGCAGCGAGTGCAGCGTCCCGCAGCTTCACATTCCGCGGGCTACTGAAGGCCAAAATCGGCACGTGATGTGTGGCGGGGCTTTCCTTAAGCGCGCGGATAGCGGCGCTAGCGTCTGTCGCCTTCCACTCCAAGTCCACGAAAGCCACCAAGGGTTTTTCACCAGCTGCAATTGCCGCGATGTCCGTGAGGTTCGTGACGTGCAGGATACGATAGCCTTGGTCACGCAGCTTGTTGCCCAAAGCGCTGCCCGGAAGCAATCGCTCGTAAAGCAGCAGTGCCAATGGACTCGTCACACGGTTTAGAGTGGGTAGCGGACAGGCAATTGAGAAGGAGAAAGGCGAGCGCGTTCGCGCCCGGCTTGAGACGCCAAGCGATGCACCCGGGGCACTCGACAACACTCACCCCTCTCCCTTGAAGCATTACGTTTTACGCCCCCTTCCCTTTCTGTTCATATTCCCGCATGGCCACCGCTGCGCTTGCCCGAATCGTCCGTCACTGCGACCAACTCCTGCGCACGTCCGAAGTCAACGACTGGGAGCGCGCGCACAACGGCCTGCAGGTCGAGAACAACGGCTGCGTGACCCGGCTCGCAGCGGCGGTGGATGCCAGCCTCGCCACGGTGCAGCGCGCCATCTCGGCCAAGGCCGACCTGCTGCTCGTGCATCACGGGCTGTTCTGGGGCGACACTATCCCCTGGACCGGCCGGCGCCGCGAGCTGCAACGCCTTCTCCTCGAACACAACCTCGCCATCTATAGTTCGCACCTGCCATTAGACCTGCACCCAAAGCTGGGCAACAACGCCCAACTCGCAGCGGCGCTGGGTTTCAAACGCGTTCGCCCGTTTTTCCTCGAGAAAGGCGCGCACATCGGCCTCCAGACCAATGCCAGCGTCACACGCGAAGAGTTAGCCCGCCGGCTTTGCCGCGCCACAGGAGTTGCCCCTAAGCTGTTGCCCGGCGGACCTGCACGATGTCGGCGCCTGGGCCTTGTGACTGGCGGTGCGGGGGCAGAGTTGAAGAAAGCGGCGGCGGAAGGAGTGGATACATTCATCACCGGCGAGGGCCCGCACTGGACGTTCGCCCTTGCGGAGGAACTCGGACTGAACGTCTTCTACGGCGGTCACTACGCAACCGAAACTTTTGGCGTTAAAGCACTCGCAGCTCATCTCGCCGCTAAATTTCGCGTGCCGTGGTCATTCCTCGATCACCCGACTGGCTTGTAGCGTTCGGCCCGCCTTAAGCGTTGACACTGCGGAAAGCTCTATTCTTTCCGCCACCAAAGATACCCCGCGAACAGCAGCGCCACCAACGCGCCGGCCGCAGCCGGGAGCAACGGGAGCTGGGTTGGACCCGGGGCCGGGGCCGGACCGCCAATGATTGTCACAGTCTCCGGCGCGAGGGCGGCTGCGGCCGCCGTCGCTTGTTGTTGGAGCAGGGTCGCGCGGCTGCCATCCGATTGGGCCTTGATCAGCCCGGCCCAATCCGCCGTGAGCAGCAAGTCCAAGCCCGGGTTGAGTTCCTTCACTTCGCACGAACACCTGCCGGTCAGGAAGGTCGCGGCCTCGTCAAGCGTCTCGTGATTGATGCCCTTGCCCGCCAACGCATACAACGCGCGCCCGCGCCCAAAGACGGGGAACAGCATGGGCTCCTGAAGTTCGAGCAGGTCCGGCTCGGAATGCAGCAGCATGCGGGCGAATACGCTTTCGGCCGCATCCTTGCGGTTCATCCGCAACAGGGAGAAAGTCAGCTTCAGACCGTCCTTCGGCACGGACACCAACCCGCTGGCGATGTCCTGGGCCTCGATGGTCGGGAGCTTCAACACGGTGGTGAGGTAGCCCAGCCGCGCCGTAGCCACTTTCGCCGCCGCCTCGTCACGGGCAGCGTCGCCGGTTTCCAAAAACACCCAGACGACGCTATCGCCCTGCGCGATCCGACGGACAATTTCCCGGCGCGCCGGGGAATCGAGGACTTGCTGCACCGCCGCCGCCGTGAGTGGTCCAGCGAACAGTTGAGCGGTCAGCCGCGACTTCTGAGGGTACTTCAAAAGCAGCGCGGGCAAAGTATCCGAGCCCAACTTCTGCCACTGGGCCAGCAGCGCGGGATCGTGGTTCTGCGCGAGGTCCACGGTCTGAAGGGAGATATTGGCAGTGGGCTGGCCGGACAGACCTTCGCCGTCGAGCGGCTGCATCAGCGCCTGCTGCGCGGTGGTGAGCGGACCGCGATGGAAGACGATGGCTTGATACTCGTCCGCCGCCCATTTCTCCAAGGCGTAGCGGAAAACTGGCACGGAGCATGCCTGCGCGGCGTTACGAGAGAAAAGCAAGGACAGGGCAATGGCGAGAGCGAGCAAAAACTGGCTTGGTCGGGTGGCACATTGGTTTTTCACTTTTTCCCCTGCCCTGCTTCCGGCCGATTCCTGAATTTGATGACCAGCACTCATTTAACCACCAGCGGTTTCTCGGCGAGGAGTTCCACGCCGCTCAACACTGGCCCGGCCTTCGCACCAGGCGCACGGGTGAAACTGATTTTTAGGTCTTTGCCGATGATTACGCCTTTAAATTCCCGCACCACGCCGCGGTGCGGCGCCCCGGCGACGGCCACAACATCGAAGTTTGCCAGGACCGGCTGACCTTGCAGCGCGACACTGAACACACGCTCACCGACAGCCATTGCCTCCGGGTCTGCGAAGTGTAACCGCACCGTGTAGGGTGCAGGCGGATGCGGTGCGCGCGGCGCAGTCTTCTTTGTTTTTGGTGTTGAGTCAGTTAGCGCAGCCGCTGGCGTGACAGTCTGATCTTTCGCCGTGGTCGACTTTCCGGAACCGAATTTGCCTTCGTCCTCGTCGTCGTCCTTTGAGCGCGGCGGCTTCGTGATGCTCGGGCGAAAGATCTCGGGTGTGATAGTGATAGTCTCACAGTCACGGATGCCCGAAGACGCCACCCACGGCAGGCCTTCGCCGCTCGCCTGCAACGCATGCCGCCGAAAGTAATTCATTCCCTTACCAGTGACACTCACAGGCACGGTAGGCGAGTCGCCGCCGACCGACGGATAGTCCAGCCACATCGTGCCGTCGGCCGCGCGACGGTCGCCGGGCGCGCCGAAGTTGATGCCCACGCGCTCGATACGGTCGCCGTCCGTGGCATCAAGGCCGAACTGCGTGTAAGCCCACAACTCCATCTCAGGCATGTGCACCAGCGCGAGGGAAGTCTGGTTTTGATACGAGCAAGTGCAGGTGCGCGTGTAATCCGGCGCGTTAAGCACGCCGTTGGCGACCACGAGGTTCGCCGTGCAACTGGACCTGAACCCGCCGAGGTTGCCCGTGCCGCTCTGCGAGAGCAGATCGTAGAAGCCCGCCGCACCGGACCGGAACGTAAGCAGGTTCTCGCTCGCCACAATACTATTACAACCGTAAGCCCGTGAGACGCGCCACGGCTCCAACTTGCCGGTGAGCGGGTTTTGGATGAGGTGCGGCGTGCCATCGAGCAACTTGAACGCGCCGCTCGACGCCTGATACGAGTTGGCGCTCGTGAGAATCAGCTCGTTGTGCAGGATGCACGGGCCAGTGTATTTGCGCTTCAAGTCCTGCCAGAGAATTTTCCCCTCCGCGCCGCGATACGCCGTCATGCCCTCGCCGACTTCGTCCTTCAACCGGTCGCTTGCCTTCGCTCCGGCTAGCAGCAGCACATCGTGTTGCTTCGAGTAACTCAGCCAAGTGCCGAAAATGTCTTTGCTTTGCTCCCACAGCGGCTTGCCGGTCGCGGCGTCGAGGGCGGCGACACGGTAATCGCTCGGCAGCGGCGAGCCGCGCCGCTTTAATTTGTCCTCGGCGCTGCCCGGCAGCTTGTCGAGGCAATAGATGCGACCGTTGCCGGCCACGATGCCGTTGTGCAGGAAGCTGTACCGCGCCGGCACCCGCCAGAGCAGCTTGCCCGAGTGCCGGTCAAACGCCGCCAGGCCCGCGCTCGCGGAGAAATCCTCAATGGTGTTCGACTTCACCACGCTGCCGAATTTCTGCGTGTAGTTCGCGAAGCCGTCGCCTGCCAGCAGCACGTTGTCCAGCAGGCCGATGTAGCCCCACTCCGGCCCGGAGCCATCGCCCGTGCGCGGCGGCAATTGAATCGTCTGACGCAGCTTTCCGGTCTTCGCGTCGAGCATCTGGCACGCGCTACCCACAACCACATACACGGCGTCCTCGGTCGCCACGTAGTTTGCGCCGCGGCCGTTGGCGCCGGGGATGTGCCTTTGATTGTAGGCCGTGCTCAGCGGCGTGTTCGTGTAGCTCTTGTCGAAGTAGATGCCGAACGTGCCGAGGTCGGTGAACTCGGTCTTCCACAGCATCCGCCCGGTGTAGACATCCCGCGCGCTAAAACTGCTCATGCCTTGGATGATGAGTCGGCCGCCGATGACCTGCTCCGGCGGGCCGTGACCGTGGCGCGGGAGCACTTCCATGTTCGAGCTGCCGCCGAACCACAGCAGGCCGAGCGGCGCTTTGACGCGTGCATCATCGGACTTCACGGTGTTGCCGACGTCGCCATATTGATGCGTCCAGTCAGCGGCGTCGGGCAATGCGCCTTCGCGGGTGACGAGCAAGTGGCCTTCTGCTGTTGTGACCTTTGCGCGTTCCAACTTCGCTGCTTCGACCAGTTGCTTGAACTCCGCCTGAGCTCCGCCGCTCACCGGGAGCAACATCACCCCACCGAAGGGCCGCAGAGATTTGAACGCCGCGCGCAACGCCTCCGCCACGCGCAACCGCGGGACAGAAGATTCGCCCACAACGATGAGGTTCGCGACATAAGGCGGAGCCATGAAGCTCGCGGCATCTCCGATATGCGCTGTGGCACGCTTACCATATAACCCCGCAGCATCCAGCCGCCGGCGAAGCACATCCACTCGCGCTGCGTCCGGCTCGACCGCGAGGACGTTGAGCTTTGAGTTGGCTATCACAGATTGCAGCAACGCGCCGTCGTCCGCCCCGAGCCAGAGCGCGTAACCCTCCGATGTGTCAGCTGCAGCGAGAATGGACTTGGCCTTTGCAACAGCGGCGTCGTCCGGTTGCGACAGCTTTGGTTCGTCGCGCAGCGTCGCAGGCTTCACCTTCTCCGCGCCGAACGCCCGAATGCGTCCGTCGAGCGAGACTGCGAGCAGCACGCCGTTCGCCGCCAGCAAGCGCTCCGCGCCGCCGGGCAGTGGCTGAGTCCAAGCCACGCGGGCTTGCAACGGATTCGCGGTCAGCGCGATGGCCGTGAGCGAATTGCTCCCCGCCGCGTAAAGCCTTTGGCCCGCCTTGATGAGGTCGCCAGACGCGTCGGCCTTCACTTCCCAAAGCGTGTTTGTCCCGTTAATCGAGCGCACGAGCGCACCCAGCTTGTTCGTTCCGGCGGTATAAAAGGCCGTGCCATCGAGCACCGGTTCGCTATTCGTGAGCTTGCCGGCTTTACCCGACTTCAATTCGTAGTTTCGCACGCCGCGCAGCCGCGTGTGGACAAAATACTCCGTCTCGTTCGCCGCAACGAATGAGCCGCCGTTGCCCTTGCCGCTGACCGCGAGATTGTAGTGGAGGAACTCGCCCGTGTGCCGATTAAACGCTGCCGGAATGGAGCGCCCCCCGGGCACGAGGAGAATGTCCTTCGTCGCCACCAGCGCGCCCTGCGGCGCGACGCCCGCGAAGCTCGGCGCGTTGTGCGGCTGCTTGATGAACTGCGCGCCGGTGCCGTCGTTGACCCACGCGACCTTGCCCGTCTCAGCGTCCACCGCGTAGATGAACGTGCCCATGAACGGCCAGATGCTCGCAGCGAAATACACGCGCCCGTCGCGCAGCACCGGCCCGCCGCGCGCCGGCCAAGCGGAGATGACGCGCTGGTTACCGAGGACCTTCTGCGCGCTCGGCCCGCCGCGCAGTTTCCACTTCAACTGCCCGTCTGCCGCGCCGACACAGTAGAGATGGCCGTCGTCGCTAGTGAAATAGACTTTCTCCTGCCACGCCACCGGCGCGAAGCGCACCGGGCCGTCCGTGTAGAACGCCCACAGTTCCTTGCCCGAGCGGAGGTCGAGCGCGACGACTTTGTCCGTGTCGTTGAAGCCGATGAGCACGCGCTCGCCGAGCACAACCGGCTCGAACACGCGGTCGTAGCTCATGAGGTCGTGGTTGAGCGGGTCGTCCCAGACCTGCACGCGCGGGGAATACTGCCGGGTCCATTGCAGGTGAAGCTGCTCGGGCAACTCCTCTGGCGACGAGGCAGAACGGTTCGCATCCGCCCGCCACATCGGCCAATCGTCAGCCTTGGCGGGACCGACAAGCAGGAGCCCGATCAATCCGACCCAACCTAGAAGCTTTAAGTTGATGATCATTAGCGCAGCAAGCCCCGTTTCAGACGCATCGGGGTCAGACTAGTTTCATTCCGTCTCAGCCATTCGGCCAGGCATCTCGAAAGAAATAATTTGTATTTTTTGATTTAGTGCCGGCCCGGCACGCGGGCGGGCTTAGGAAGCGGATCCATCGTTAGGCCGGCGCGGATGATTTCGAGGCCGTTGAGCAAGGTCGCGCCGGCTTGCGCGTCGAGCTGCACGGTGAGCGTGCCATCGGTCACGGCGATTTTGGCAAACTGCTTCGTGAGTACGCGCAACGCGCCGCCGGCTTCGGCGAGGACATCGAGGCTTTCCGCGACGGTTTGGTTTTGCAGGCGCACCGCGAATTTCCGGCCGCCCAATTTTGCCGTCGCATCCGGCTCAGTGAAGACGAGGCGCACGGTGTAACTGCCTGGCTTCAACCCGTTCACCGTCACGCGTTGCAAGCTCTTCACGCCCGACGCGCCGACCCATGGCCAACCGGTGCCGCCTTCAATCCAGACCGAGTGCCGGTAGAAATACTCCGGGGCCACTGGCTCGGTGCGCACGTCCACCTTCGGCGACGGCCCGCCCACGGCGGGATACGCGAGCCAGAGCGTGCCGTCATCAGTGCGGCGGTCGCCGGGCGCGCCGAAATTGAGGCCGATGCGCTCAATCTTTCCGGCGAGATTGCTCGCCGCGATGCTGCCCCACGCGGCCCACTGCTCGAACGTTGGCGGCAGGCTCACGAGCGAAAGCGCCATTGGCAGCGGATAACTGCAACTGCATCCCTCGTAGAAATAAGGCACGTTCAGCACGCCGTTTGCCGGGATGACGCTGCTCGTGCAACCCGAGCGTGGGCCGCTGATATGAATAGTGCCGCTGTCGAGCCGCTTGTCGTAAAACGCCGCCGTGCCTGAGCGCATCGTGTAGAGATAGCCGTAGTCGAAGCCGCCGTCGCAGCCGTAGCTCTTTGGGAACCCGCGCGGCTCGTAGTCACCGGTAAGCGGGTTCACGCGCGTGCCGGCCAGGGGTGCGCCGGGCTTCCAATCGTCCTTCTGCGTTGGCGGGCGATACTGGCTTTGCTGCACCTTCTCCAACTCCGCCGACGTGTGCGCCAAGCTTCGGCTGGACGCGGGAACTTCGGCGGCGTCCAACATGCGCCCGGTGTAAACATCGCTAAACACCGACGGCTGAAGTTTGTAATCCTGCTTGCCCTTTCGGTTGGTGATGTCGAGCCAGTCCTTGTCCGTGCTGACCATCACGCCATCCACGAACTTCGGCTGCGGCGAGCGCTTGAAATGGCCAAGCGTGTCATCGAACCACAGCACGCCGAACGGAGCTTTTACCAACTCATCCGGGCTGGGCTGAAATTCGCCCTTGTAGTTCGTGCTGCCTTCGAGCGCGCCCTCCCGCGTGATGACGGTGAAGCCATCCACGACTTTCACGCTGGCCTGCGGAAGCTTCGCGACTTCGGCAATGCGCGCCAATGACTCCGGCCCGATGAGCCGTCCGCCATAAGGCCGCAGCCAGCCGAAAATCTGTTTCAAGGCCGTCGGGTCCGGCAGCGACGCGTCGGAGGCGAGCGCAATGAAGTTCGCGAAGTAGGGCGGCAGGCCGGAGTCCTTCGGTGCGACCTGGCGCAAGGCGATGCGGTCGCCGTGGAGATTGGCAGCAGCGAGCCGAGCGCGCGTGATGGAGAGTTTCGCAGCGTCATCCGTGAGCGCGAGGAACTTGAGCTGGCTCTGGTCGGCAAGAGCTTCGAGCAGACCGGGTTCGCCGAGACCGAGCACGAGCGCGTAGCCGCGTTGAATGCCAGCGGCGGCGAGGAGCTTGGTGGCCGTGAGTTGGACATTCTTGTCCTGCGGTGAAACGGCCGATTTAGGAGCAACTGGGGACAGGGGTGTCCCCGTCACGAGTGCTGCAAGCGCCGTGATTCGGCCTTCCTCAGTGACGACGAAGACTTTTCCATCTGCCGCGAGGACGCTGTGAATTTTGCCAGTCACACCGGGCCACGGGCCGTCGAAGCTCAATTCATTGCCACCTGCACGGAACGCTCGACGCACGCCGGCGTCACCCTCAGCGCGCGGTTTATCCTCGTGGCGCACGGCGTTGACTTGGTTGTCGTAGAGCAGGCCGAGGCGCTTGAGGCGGGCCTTTTCCTTGTCCTCCGGCAACGCAGCGAACCAGCCACCCGGCAGCCGTCCCGCTGCGGGCAGCGCGAAGTCCTTGAGCTTTCCCGTCGCGAGTTCGAGGCGCGCGGGATAAGCGGAACTGCACGGCACCACGAGGTCCGCGCCGTCCACGAGCAGGTAGCCCTGCGGCGCGACGCCGCCGAACGCCTCCGCCTGATGCGGGTGGACGCCGTAGATGTAACTCAGCCGGTCATTGAGCCAGACCTCGCGCCCCGTCACGGCGTCGAGGCAATAAATGAACACGCCTTCCAGCGGCCAAACTCCGGCGGCGAAATACACCCGCCCGTCGTGCAGCACCGGACCTCCGCGAATGGGCCAGACGGAAATGAGCCGGCCATTGCCGAGGAGTTGGCGGTTGTTCGGCACGGCGCGCTTTTGCCAGAGGAGTTCGCCCGTCGCGGCGGAGACGCAGCGCACGAGTCCGTCGTCCGAGCCGAAGATGATACGCCCATCGCCCGCGACCGGAGCGAAGCGCACCGGGCCATCAGCGAACACCTTCCACAATTCTGCGCCCGTGTCGGTGGCGAGCGCCGTTACGCTGTCATCGCGCGACGACGCCACGAACATCCGCTGGCCGAGCACGACGGGTTCGTAGCCTTTGTCGAATTGCAGGCGCACGTCGCGGAACGCGGGCTTCAGCGGCGGCAACTCGCGGCTCCACAGCACGGCGAGCTTTTGCGGCACGGCAGGCGCAACAGCGGCGGTGCGCCCAGCATTCGCCCGCCACATAGGCCAGTCGTTGGCTGACAGCGAAGCCGCAGCGAGCAACAGAACCAAGCCGAGCGCGAACTGTAACTGTCTGCTCACCAGTTAGCCCTTGATCTCAAAAATCGCCTCCACCTCCACTGCCGCGCCGGTGGGCAACTGCGCGAAACCCAGCGCGCTGCGGGCGTGGTAGCCGTCGCCATCCTTCCCGAAAATTTGGTGCAGCAGGTCGGACGCACCGTTGATGACGAGATGGTGGTCGGTGAAGTCGAGCGTCGAGTTCACGCAGCCGAGCACCTTGATGACGCGCAGCCCATCGAGCGTGCCGTGCGTCTGCCAGGCGGAGCGCAGGATTTTCTCCGCGCAGTTCTTGGCGGCGGCGTAGCCCTGCTCGACGTTGAGGCCCGCGCCGAGCTTGCCCTTGAGGTCGCTCACATGGCCGGAGGAGAGGAGTTGGTTGCCGCTGCGGATGCATAGGTTCAGGTAGCCAGGGGCGATTTTCTCAAACTTGAGGCCCAAATTCTCAGCGGTCTGTTGTGGGGTCATATGCCGGGATGGGTTTGGTTCGTGCGCACAGCCATGTAAGTGTGACTTGCTTGACACTATCTCGTCCAACGCATTCATTAAATTTGGGTGCCATGCGCACCGCTAAGAATTTCTTTATGTTGTCGCAGTGTGTAGCAGCGTCTATTTTTTGAAAAAGATGTTTTCTCGCGCGTTCCTAAAATTCATTTTTTCCGCCGGAATCAGTGCAGTGTTCTCCACTTGTCAGGCCAGTGCCGCCCTGGCTGAACCATCACCCGAGGGTGTTGCGTTCTTCGAACAGAAAATCCGGCCGGTGCTTATTGCCTCCTGTTTCGAGTGCCACTCGGCCGAGGCGAAGGCGAAAGGCAAATTGAAGGGCGGCCTCTTCCTCGACACCCGCGCCGCACTGCTCACCGGCGGCGATGAGGGACCGGCCCTCGTGCCCGGCAAAGCCGACGAGAGCTTGCTCATCAAAGCCATGCGTTGGTCACGCGAGGACCTGCACATGCCGCCCAAGTCCAAGCTCCCGCCCGAGGTCATCGCGGACTTTGAAAAATGGGTGGCCATGGGTGCACCCGACCCGCGCACCGGCGAAGTCGCGAAGGCCCGCCGCGAAATCAGCATCCCGCAAGGCCGCGACTACTGGGCGTTCCGTCCGCTGAAGCCCGTGACCGTGCCGACAGTGAAGAACGCCGCGTGGGCGAAGACGCCAATTGACCGGTTCATCCTCGCGAGGCTCGAAACCGCCAAGCTCACGCCCAGCAAGCCGGCAACCCGCGAGCAATTGCTGCGGCGCGCGACGTTCGACCTCACCGGCCTGCCGCCGACGCCAGAGGAGACCGCTGCGTTCCTCGCCGACCCTTCGCCCAACGCACTCGCGACCGTGGTGGACCAACTGCTGTCGCGTTCCGCCTACGGCGAGCGCTGGGGCCGCCATTGGCTTGATATCGTGCGTTACGCCGAGAGCAACGGCTACGAGTTCGATGCCTTCCGGCCAGGCGCGTTCCACTACCGCGACTGGGTCATCCGCGCGTTCAACGACGGGATGCCTTACGACCGCTTCATCCGCTGGCAGCTTGCGGGCGACAAGTTGCAACCCGACTCCGTTGAGGGTGCCAGCGCCACGGGCTTCCTCGTTGCCGGGCCGTATCCCGGTCAAATCACCGCCAAGACCGTCGAGCGGATCCGCTATGACCAACTCGACGACATGGTCTCAACCATCGGCAGCGGCTTTCTCGGCCTGACGCTCGGCTGCGTGCGCTGCCATGAACACAAATACGACCCGATTCCGCAGACGGATTACTACGGCATCGCCGCCGCACTCGCGCGCACCGTCCACAGCGAGATGAAAGTTGACCGCCACCACGCCGAGACGCAGCGCAAACTCGCCGCGCATAAGCTCGCCGGTGAGCCGTTGCTTGCTGCGCTCAAGCAGTTCGAGACAGATGAATTCCCCGCGCGCTTCGCCAAGTTCCAGGCCACCGAAGCCGCATCCACAACGAACGCCACGCCGTGGCAGATGTGCGACGTGGCCTCCGCCTCTGCCACGTCTGCCAAACTCGCCCTCGCGCGCGACGGTGCGGTGCGCTACGTGAGCAACAAAACCAAGGACGACACCTACACCGTGAAGGCCGTCACGTATCAACGCGGCCTGCGCGCGTTCCGGCTCGACGCGTTGGCGGACGCGGAGTCGCCCGCGAAGGGACCTGGCCTCTCGGACAACGGCAACTTCGTCCTCAGCGAATTCAAGGTCACGGCCCGCCCGCTCGACCCGAAGTCGAAGGCCAAGCCCGTCACGGCCAAGGTCAAAGCGACCGCCGCCACGTTCGAGCAGAAGAACTATCCGCTTGCCGCCGTGACCGACAACAAGCGCGGCTCGGGCTGGGCCGTCGCGCCGGAGTTCGGCAAGGACCACGCGGCGATTTTCGAAATCGAAGGCGAGCCAATTGGTTTCGAGGGCGGCACGGAACTGGAGTTTCAGCTCGTGTTCCGGGGCTTCTTTGGCCTCGGCAAGTTGCGGCTCGGCTTCAGCAACGGCGAGAAGACACCGGCGTTGGCGGAGGCGAAGGGCGAGCAGGCGTTCCGCGAGTTGAGCACCACGCTGGCCGCGACCGGCGGCTCGCTGAACGCCACGAATCGCTCGGCGTTGTTCCGCTGGTTCACGCGTCTCGATGCCGACGCTACGCGGCTGCAGGCCGCCACCCGCGACCACGACGCGAAGACGCCGAAGCCCGACTTGGTCGCCATCTACTCCACGAAGGCCGGCGGGCAGGACGTCCACCTGCTGCGGCGTGGCGAGGTGGACGCCAAGGTCGCGAAGGCCGACCCCAATTACCTGCAAGTGCTCAACACCGCTGCCGACGGTGCGAAACACTGGCTCCCGAAGCCCGATGCCGACCCGCGCGTCGCGCTCGGCGATTGGCTCACGGACGTGCCGCACGGCGCGGGCAGCCTGCTCGCCCGCGTGCTCGTGAATCGCGTCTGGCAACATCACTTCGGGCGCGGCCTTGTGGCGACGCCCAATGACTTCGGCGTGCAGGGCAAGCCGCCCACGCACCCGGAGTTGCTCGACTGGCTCGCGGGCGAGTTTGTGCGCGGCGGCTGGCAGCTCAAGCCGTTGCACCAACTCATCATGTCCAGCGCGGTCTATCAGCAGGGCGCGGAACTCAAGCCCGCGAGCTTGAAGGCGGACCCGGAGAATAAATTGTGGTGGCATCGCCCTGCTCGCCGTCTTGAAGCCGAAGCCATCCGCGACGCGCTCTTGAGCGTGGGCGGGCGGCTTGACGCGAAGCTCGCCGGCCCGAGCGAGACGAACTACGAGTCACCGCGCCGCAGCGTTTATCTGCGCGTCAAACGCAGCGAACTCATCCCGTTCCTCACACTGTTCGATGCTCCCGAACCCGCAGCCAGCGTCGGCGAACGCGGTGCGACCACGCTGCCGACGCAAGCGCTGGCGATGATGAACTCGACCTTCGTCCGCGACATCGCCGACCGCCTGACCAAGCGCGCGTCGCAGCCCGGAACGGAGCCAGCCGCCGTCATCGCGCAGGCGGGGCGCATCGCCCTCGGCCGCGCGCTGACCGCCACGGAGCAGGCGCGGTTGCAAAAGTTCTACGAGCAACAACTCAGCCTGCTCGGCCCCGTCCCCGCGGACGCGAAAGCCGCCGCCGCGCAATCCGCCCGCGCCCTCACCGAAACCTCCCTCGTCCTGCTCTGCATGAATGAGTTCATCTACGTCGATTGACCGCTAAAATTTAGCCACTGATGAAACACGGATTTAACACGGAAAAGGCCATAAGCCACCATCCCCCATCCGTGTTTCCTCCGTGTTCAATCCGTGGCTGACAAGCCGCTCCTCCTTCTAATTTATGTTCGGCCAATACGCCCCCAACGAACTCGTTCTCCCCTCCCGCCGCAGCTTTCTCCAGCGCGCCGGCTTCGGCCTCGGCTCCGTCGCGCTCGGCTCGATGCTGCATGAAGCCAGCGCTACGCCGGTCAACCCGCTGGCCGCTCGCCCGCCGCTCTTCACGCCGAAGGCCAAGCGTATCGTCTGGCTGTTCATGACCGGTGCGCCGTCGCAAGTGGACACTTGGGATTACAAGCCCGAGCTACAGAAGCGCGGCGGTGAACCGCTCCCCGGCAGCGACCCGAAGACCGGTTTCTTCACCACCAGCGGCAAGATTCTCAAGTCGCCCTTTGGCTGGGCGCAGCACGGCCGCTCGGGGACTTGGGTATCGGATATCTTACCGCATCTCTCACAGCATGTGGACGACATGGCGTTCATCCACTCGATGCACTTGCGCGCCAACAATCATGCGCCCGCTTCAATGGAACTCATGTGCGGTGTGGACCGACCCGGCCTGCCCAGCGCGGGTGCGTGGGTGACTTACGGGCTCGGCGCGGACAACGAGAATCTACCCGCGTTCGTGGTGCTGCACGAGACGCGGCCGCGCGGCGACGATCAGATTTGGAGCGCGGGCTTTCTGCCCAAGACTTTTCAGGCGCTCACGCTTGATGCGCGGCGCAAAGAAGTGATTGATAACCTGGCCCGCGCGAAGGACGAGTCTGAGCCGCAGCAGCGCGCGACGCTCGACTTGCTGAGTGCCATCAACCGCGACCACGCGCAGGCACGCCCGACGCAGGCCGACTTGCTCTCGCGCATCAACTCCTTCGAGCTGGCCTATCGCATGCAGATGGCCGCGCCCGAGGCGATGGACATTGCCAACGAATCCGCCGCCACGCGCCAGCTCTACGGCGTGGACAAAAAGGAGACAGAAACTTTCGGTCGCCAATGCCTCATCGCGCGCCGTCTGCTGGAGCGCGGCGTGCGCTTCGTGCAAATCTTCGCCGGCAAAGGTACGGGCGGCGACGGTAGCGTGAACGACGTTCCGTGGGATGGGCACGGCAACATCGAGACCAATCACCGCTCCTGCGGCGCGGCCACGGATCAGCCGGCTGCCGCGTTGCTCACCGACCTCAAGTTGCGCGGGATGCTGGAGGATACGCTCGTCGTCTGGGGCGGCGAGTTTGGGCGCACGAGTGATTCACAAGGCAGCCTGGGCCGCGACCATAACCCGAAGGGCTTCACCATCTGGCTGGCCGGCGGCGGCGTGAAGGGCGGCGTCCATTACGGTGCGACCGACGAGTTCGGCTACAAGGCGATTGAAAATAAAGTCCACGGGAACGACCTTCACGCGACCATCCTGCACCTGCTCGGCCTCGACCACGAGAAGCTCACCTACCGCCACAACGGCCGAGATTACCGGCTTACTGACGTAGGCGGAAAAGTGATTCGCGAACTGCTGGCATGAGCTTCTGGGCTGGACTGATAGGTAGAAGCTGCCTGCACGAAAACACAGATCCACCAAGAGCATCACACCATGGTACTCAAAATCTTGTAATCTAATTGCGGTATGAAGCAGAGACCGAGTTTTGTTCAGAGCAGGAGCACAAGAAACAATCTAACGAATATTCTCGATTGGCGTCGTCGAAAACATCGCTTTATCGTCGCGCCCCTGATGAAAACAAACGCAGTCGCCACCCTGCTGTGCTTGGCCGTTGCCAGCTTTACGGCGCGCCCAATGAGTGCCGCCGAAGTTTACTGTGCCGAGACTGAGCCGTCCGCCACCGTGGTCGAGAAACCCATTCTGTTCCTCGATAAAAGCCCCGTCATCGTCAAATATCAGCTCGGTCGACTCTCCAATGACCAACTCTTGCTCACCGAACGCGAGGCGACTCATCCCAAATTCATCCCGCTCTGGGAATCCATCCTCGGTCGGCCCGGCATGGCCGCAAAGTTCCGCATCGAGGCCGCCGAGGCGCTCACCAAGCTCAATAAGACCGACGTGCCCACCGAGTTGCTGGCGGGCATCAAGCGCGCCGCCGCTAGTGCGCCCGTCGTGGCTGACCTGTCAAAGCTGCTCGTTTCACAAAAACCAGAGGACTTAAAGAAATGCCAGCCCGCGCTAGAGGCGCTTGCCGGCGATGACGCAAACCCCAACGCCGCGCGCCAAGCTGCCTTCGCGGCACTAGCGGGCATTCAAACGGCGGATGCGCTGTGGGCGTTCGCGCAAAACAAACCCGGCGCACTCGCTCACCTAGTCGCCGGCCTCCCATCCGCGCCCGATGGCGCTAAGCGCGCCGCCTTCGCCAACCGAGTGCTACCCCTGCTCGCCAGCCCCGATGCCGCCACGCGCTTAGCCGCGATCACCGCCGCTGCGAAGTTGCCCAGCCACGAAGCCACTGCCTTTGCCGCACTGGCAAAAGTCATCACCACCGGCGCAGAAGTCCCGACCGCTGCTCGCGCCCTGCTGACTTTGCCGCGCGACACCTGGCCCGATGCGGCTGTGAAGCCGCTCACCGTAGCATTGCTCGAGCAGGCGAAGAAAGTCCCCGTGTCCAAACGCACTGAGAACGACTTCCTCGACATGCAACAACTCGGCTTTCAACTCGCCGCCAAGCTTCCCAAGGACGCAGCGCTACCGATCCGCAAATCCTTTTCCGCGCTGGGCGTCAACGTCCTGCGGCTTGGCACGCTTCACGAACAGATGTTTTTTGATAAAATCCAGCTCGTCGCCGAGGCGGGCAAACCAGTAGAGCTTGTCTTTCACAATTCTGATGCCATGCAGCACAACTGGGTGCTCGTCGCCGCCGGAGCAGCCGATGAGATTGGTGCCGCCGCCGAAAAACTGCCGCCGCAAACCGACAACCAAGGTCGGCTTTACGTGCCCGGTTCGCCAAAGGTGCTTCAAGCCACGAAAATGTTGAACCCGAACGACACCATCCGGCTGCGCTTCAACGCGCCGAGCGAGCCCGGCGAATATTCTTATCTTTGTACCTACCCCGGCCACTGGCAACGCATGCGCGGCGTACTCAAGGTTGTCAACGACCTTGACGAATACCTTGCCCAAGCGCCGGCCGAACCCGCCGCGCCAGTCATCACCGAGTGGAAACTCGCTGATCTCATGGCCGATTTGCCCAAGCTTGCCAAAGGCCGCGACTTCACCAAGGGCAAGGCACTCTTCACCACGGTTGGCTGCGCCGCCTGCCACAAGCTCGGCGCCGACGGCGTGCTATGGGGTCCAGAACTGACGGGCGTTGCCGCAAAATACAAGGGCGACACACAAGCGGTGCTAGCGGAAATACTTGAGCCCTCGAAAAACCTCGAACCCCGCTACCGCCCGCTGGAAGTCACACTCGGCAACGACGAACCCTTCACCGCCTTTGCGGTTACGGAAGATGCCGACTTCCTCACGCTCCAGACCGGCCCTGGCGAAGCAATGATAAAAAAGTTCGCGAAGAAAGATCTAAAAGTGAAGCCCCAAACCAATTCAATTATGCCTCCTGGCCTCTTAAATTTGCTTAACCGCGAGCAGATTCTCGACCTCCTCGCCTTCCTGCAGGCCGGCGGCGACGCAAAACATGCGGCGTTTAAGAAATAAAGCGCGCCCAGAGCCGCGTGACGAAACAGGCAACCAAAACAAGTGCAGGACAAAGTTTTCCCTTGGGGAGCTTGATCCAAATTCGCGAAAGTTATGGGAATTTCAAGTCCCGCGCCACGCGCTGCCGCACGCCCGTTTAAATGGACGCAAACTCCGAAATACGCTGAGCTTTTCACCTGTATTTATCGGGTCAGGCGCGCTTGGTGAGGGCTAACGAAGAAAAAACTCCTGTTGCCATTTCGCCCGGCAGTCGTGTAGAAGCCCGCGCATTCATGGGCAAAGCCCTCATCATAGCAGAAAAACCTTCGGTCGCTGGCGACATCGCTAAGGCGCTCGGCGGCTTTACTAAGGACAAGTCGGGCGAGTTCTACGAGAGCGGTACGCACGTCATCTCATCGGCGGTCGGCCACCTGCTTGAACTGGGCGTGCCCGACGAGCACGACGTGAAAAAGGGTAAGTGGACGTTCACCCACCTGCCGCACATCCCGCCGCGCTTCGCACTCAACCCCATCGAGAAGTCCGCAGCCCGCCTCAAGGTGCTCCAGCGCCTCATCAAGCGAAAAGACATAGATACGCTCGTCAACGCTTGCGACGCCGGGCGCGAGGGCGAACTCATCTTTCGCCGCATCACCGAATTCACGAAGGCCAAGCAACCCATCCAGCGCCTGTGGCTCCAGTCCATGACGCCCGCGTCCATCCGAGACGGATTCGCGCAGCTCCGCACGGACGCCTCGATGCGCCCGTTGGCCGCCGCCGCTGAGAGCCGCGCCGAGGCCGATTGGCTCATCGGTATCAACGGCACACGGGCGATGACCGCATTCAATAACAAAACCGGCGGGTTCAATCTGACCACCGTGGGCCGAGTGCAAACCCCTACGCTGGCGATTGTCGTTGAGCGCGAGGACAAAATTCGCAAGTTCGTCGCGCGCGATTACTGGGAAGTGCTCGGTACTTTCGACGCGAAGGCTGGCCAATATTCAGGCCGCTGGTTCGACGAAAAGTTTAAGAAAGCCGAGGGCAAGGACATTGACGCCGAGCTGAAGGCTGAGCGCCTCTGGACCAAGGCTGACGCCGACGCGCTGGCCGCAAAGTGTCTAGGCAAACCGGGCATTGTTACTGAGGAAAGTAAACCCAGCACGCAGCTCTCGCCCCTGCTCTACGACCTCACCAGCTTGCAGCGCGAGGCTAACGGCCGTTTCGGGTTTAGCGCCAAGAACACACTCGGACTTGCGCAAGCCCTCTATGAGAAGCACAAGGTGCTCACCTACCCACGCACTGACGCCCGCGCGCTGCCGGAGGATTATATCCCTACAGTAAAGAAGACGCTCGACTCATTGCGCGATCTTGCCGGCTACAGCGTTCCGGCTGAGAAAATTCTAACCAACGACTGGGTGCGCCCTAACAAACGCATCTTTAACAACGCCAAAATCTCGGACCACTTTGCCATCATCCCGACTGGCGTGCTACCCAAGGGCCTATCCGAGCCAGAGCAAAAGCTTTACGACCTCGTCACGCGTCGCTTCCTCGCTGTGTTCTATCCCGCAGCGGAATATCTGGAGACCGTCCGCATCACGCGCGTCGAGGGCGAGCCGTTCAAGAGCGTCGGCAAGGTGCTCGTGAAGGCGGGTTGGCTCGAAATCTATGGCAAGGAAGCCGCTGGGGATGACGACTCGCCCAGCCTTGTTCCCGTCCAACAAGGTGAGCAGGTAAAAACATCAAATATTGAAGTCAAGGGCAGCCAGACCAAGCCCCCGCCGCGCTATACGGAAGCCACGCTACTCTCGGCGATGGAAGGCGCGGGCAAACTCGTTGAGGACGAGGAATTACGGGAGGCCATGAGCGAGCGCGGCCTCGGCACGCCCGCCACACGCGCGGCGGTCATTGAGGGGTTGATTTACGAACAATATATCCATCGTAACCAGCGCGAGCTGGTGCCCAGCGCCAAGGCCTTCACGCTGATGGCACTCCTCAATGGTTTAGGCATTTTCGAACTGACCAAGCCTGAAATGACCGGCGACTGGGAGTTCAAGCTTCGTCAAATGCAGCGCGGCCAACTCGAGCGTGACGTCTTCATGGCTGAAATTCGTGCGCTCACGGAACACATCGTTGGCCAGACAAAAGCCTACGAGCACGACACGATTCCCGGCGACTTCGGCAAACTCAACGTCCCTTGCCCGAAGTGCGGTGGCGAAGTCCACGAGAATTACAAAAAGTTCCAGTGTCAGAAATGCGATTGGAACATGTGGAAAACTATCCTAGGCCGGGCGTTTGAGATCGAGGAGGTCGAGACGCTGTTGCGCGAGAAGCAAGTCGGGCCGCTGCAAGGCTTCCGCAGTAAGCAGGGCTTTCCCTTCGCCGCCGTGATGAAGCTCTCGCCTGAGGGCGAGGCGAAGTTCGATTTCGGCAACGATCAAAAGGATGACGAGCATGCCGCACCCGTGGACTTCACCGGCAAGGAACCGCTCGGCCAATGCCCTAAGTGCAAGACTGGCCGCGTCTTCGAAAACGGCATGAACTACGTTTGCGAGCGCGCCACCGGGGCGGACCGCAAGTGTGACTTCCGCACCGGGGCCATCATCCTCCAGCAACCCATTGAGAAACCGCAGATCGTGAAGCTGCTTGCGGAGGGCAAGACGGACTTGCTGAAAGGCTTCGTCTCCAAAAGGACCGGCCGCAAGTTCGAGGCGTTCCTCAAGTTCGACGGCGCGAAGGTCAGTTTCGAGTTCGCGCCGCGCGAGAAGAAGTTCCCCGCCAAGGGCGCGAAGAAGGGCGACGCCACGCCCGCCGTGAAGCTCGACTTCACCGGACAGGAGCCGCTGGGCAAGTGCCCCAAGTGCAAAGGCAACGTTTTCGAGGGGCCGGAGACCTACCTCTGCGAGCGCAGCCAGCTCGAAACGAAGAAGTGCACCTTCAAGACTGGCAGGGTGGTGCTGCAACAGCCCGTGGACCGTGAGCAGGTGAAGAAGCTCCTCGCCAAGGGGAAGACCGACCTCCTCACACAGTTCATCAGCAAAGCCGGCAAACCCTTCCCCGCCCACCTTAAGCTCGCGGATAAGGGCAAGGTGGAGTTCGAGTTCCCCGAGCGCTGACCACCCGCGGCTCCACGCCTGACCGGCATTTGCCGCTCGCCAGTCTCCTCCCATTCCGGTAGCCAAAAGATCGCCCATGACCAGCCGACGCGACTTCTACGAACAGCGCGCTCCGCTGCGCGCCCGCGAGGTGCAGCGCCATTACCACACGCTTCTCAACCGCCACTTTGCCTTCCTTGTTCCCCCCGGCCAGCGCGTCCTCGAAATCGGCTGCGGCCTGGGCGACACCCTCGCCGCCGTGAAGCCCGCCCGCGGTGTCGGCGTGGACTTCAGTCCCGCGATGGTCGAGCTCGCCAAGCAGCGCCATCCGCAACTCGAATTCCGCGTCGTCGACGCGCTGGACTTCACCAGCGGCGAACCCTTCGACTACATCATCCTGTCGGACCTCGTGAACGACCTGCCGGACGTGCAGGCCGTCTTGGAAAAAGTCCGCACCCACGCCCACCCAAAGACCCGGCTCGTGCTCAATACGTTCAACAACCTTTGGAAACCCGTCCTCGGCCTCGCCGAAACCGCCGGCTTGAAAGCCCGCACCTTGGAGCAGAACTGGCTCTCGGCCGGCGACATGCGGAACCTCCTCCACCTCGCCGGCTGGGAACTAGTCAAGCAGGACACCCGTATCCTTTTGCCGCTCAATACACCTCTGCTCGCAGCGCTCCTAAACCGCTGGGTCGCTCCCCTGCTCCGCCACCTCTCGCTGGCCGTCTTCATGGTTGCGCGGCCGCGCCCCACCGTGCCGCCCGACCGTCACTACACCTGCTCCATCGTCATCCCCGCCCGGAACGAGGCTGGTAATATCGAAGAGGCCGTCCGCCGCACCCCCGAACTCGGTAAAGGCACCGAACTCATCTTCATCGAAGGCCACTCCCGAGATAACACGTGGGATGAAATCCAACGCGTCGCCGCCAAGTATCCCCAGCGCAACATCAAAATCCTCAAGCAGCAGAGCAAAGGCAAAGGCGGTGCGTGCCGCGAAGCCTTCGCCGCCGCCACCGGCGACATCCTCTTCATCCTGGATGCCGACCTCACCATGCCGCCGGAGGAATTGCCCAAGTTCTACGAAGTCGCTCGCAGCGGGGCGGCGGACTTCGTCAACGGCGTGCGCCTCGTTTACCCGATGGAACAGGAAGCCATGCGCTTCCTGAACATGATCGGCAACCACTTCTTCAGCCTCGCCTTCTCGTGGATCCTCGGCCAGCGCATCAAGGACACCCTCTGCGGCACCAAGGTCCTCTTCCGCGCCGACTACGAACTCATCGCCGCGAACCGCAGCTACTTCGGCGACTTCGACCCCTTCGGCGACTTCGACCTGCTCTTCGGCGCGGCGAAGCTTAACCACCGTATCCTCGATCTCCCCATCCGCTATAAATCCCGGACCTACGGCGACACCAATATAGAGCGCTGGAAACACGGCTTGCTGCTCCTACGCATGACCGCCTTCGCCGCCCGGCGGATGAAGTTTATCCGGTGAGCATCGCCCTCGAACAGCACCAGGTCGAAATTGAAGCCAACCTGCGGGCGTGGCAGGGCAAGCCGCTGTTGCGCGAAATCTACGCCGGGTTCTACCAGCGCATTCTCGCACAGATTGACGTGCCGGTTCCGGGGCACATCGTCGAGATCGGGTCGGGCGTGGGGAACCTCAAGGCGCACCTGCCGCAGAGTATTTCCACCGACCTCTTCCCGAACCCGTGGCTGGACGTGGTGTGTGACGGCTACGAGCTGCCGTTTGCGGACGGGAGCCTGTCGCACCTGATCCTGTTCGATGTCTTTCACCACCTGCGCGCACCGGGGGCCTTTTTCCGGGAGGCGCGGCGGGCGTTGCATCCGCGTGGGCGGGTCATCGTGTTCGATCCCTACATCAGCCTGGCGAGCTGGCCCGTCTATGGCCTGCTGCATCATGAGCCGGTGGCGATCAACGCCCCGATCAACTTCGCCACCGAGCTGCCGCGCCCGCGTGATTACTACGCGGCGCAGGGCAATGCCACGCGGCTGTTCTTCCGGGATGAAAAGCCGGGCTGGCCGGAGGGCTGGGAGATTTTCCACCGCGAAGCGTTCAGCGCGTTCCACTACGTGCTGTGCGGCGGGTTCAGCAAGCCGGCGATGTATCCAGCCGGGATGCTGGGCGCGCTGCGCAAGTTGGATGCGGTGCTTTCCGCGTGCCCGCGCCTCTTCGCCGCACGGTGCCTCGTAGGACTGCGGCCAATGAACTGATCGTGCGGAGCCAACGTTCCGCCCCGGCCATCAGGCGGAGTCACCGCTCATTCATCGTCACGCCCAGCTCGCGCACCACAAAGCCCAGTTTGTCCGCCGCTTCCTCGATGAGCTTGGCCGTGGGCTTGCCTGCGCCGTGGCCGGCCTTCGTCTCGATGCGGATGAGCACGGGCGCGCCGGGCTTGCTCTGGCACTCCTGCAGGCGCGCCGCGAATTTGAAGCTGTGCGCCGGCACCACGCGATCGTCGTGGTCAGCAGTGGTGACGAGTGTCGCGGGGTAGCGCACACCGGGGCGGAGGTTGTGCAGCGGTGAGTAGGCGAAGAGCGCCTTGAACTCGTCGGCCTTCTCGCTGCTGCCGTAGTCGCTCGTCCACGCCCAGCCGATGGTGAACTTGTGGAAGCGCAGCATGTCCATCACGCCCACGGCGGGCAGGCAGCAGCCGAAGAGGTCGGGCCGCTGCGCCATGCACGCGCCCACGAGCAGGCCACCGTTGCTGCCGCCGGCGATGGCCAACCGGGCGGGTGACGTGTATTTTCTCGCGATAAGCCACTCGGCCGCACCGATGAAGTCGTCAAAAACATTCTGCTTCTTGAGCTTCGTGCCGGCCTTATGCCAGTCCTCGCCGTATTCGCCGCCGCCGCGCAGGTTCGCCACGGCATAGACACCACCAAGTTCGAGCCACGTCGCCATGCTCACGCTGAAGCCCGGAGTCTGCGAGATATTGAAGCCGCCGTAGCCGTAGAGATACGTCGGGTTGGAGCCGTCAAGCTTCAGGCCTTTCCGGTGCGTTAGGAACATCGGCACACGCGTGCCGTCCTTGCTGTTGAAGAAGACCTGCTTGGTCTCGTAGCGCGCGGAGTCGAAGTCCACCTGCGGCGTGCGGAAGATGCTGCTCGTGCCGCTCGTGACGTCGTAGCGATAGATGGTGCCGGGCGTCATGAAGCTGGTGAACGAGTAGAAAGTCTCCGTGTCCGTGCGCTTGCCGCCGAAGCCGCCCACGCTGCCGAGTCCGGGCAAGGCGACTTCGCCCAAGGCCTGCCCCTCGCGGCTGAAGCGTTTCACCTGTCCGCGCGCGTCCTTCAGGTAAGTGCAGATGAACTGATTGCCGACGAGGTTCACGCCCTTGAGCGTCTCGGCGGCCTGCGGGATGACTTCCTTCCACTGCACTCGGTCGGGGTTCGCCGTGTCGATTGCGATGACGCGACCGCGCGGGGCCTTCAAGTCCGTGTAAAACCAGAACACGCCGCCGTCGTTGTCCACGAAGCTGTAGTCCGCGTCGTACTCGTCGAGTAGCTTCACAATGGGCGCTTCGACCTTGGTGAGGTCCCGGTAGTAAACGCGGTTCCGCGGGTCGGTGCCCTGCCAGATGGAGATGATGAGGAAGCGCCCGTCGTCCGTGACGCTGCCACCGAAGCCCCAGTCCGGCTGGTCGCGGCGTTCGTAGATGAGCACGTCGTCGCTTTGCGGCGTGCCGAGCTTGTGGAAATAGAGCTTCTGAAACTTGTTCACGCCCTTGAGCGCGTCGCCTACCTTGGGCTCGTCATAGCGCGAGTAGAAGAAGCCCTTACCGTCCTTGGTCCAGCTCGCGCTGGAGAACTTCACCCACTTGATGTGGTCGCCCGTGTCCGCACCCGTCCGCACGTCGCGCACCTTCCACTCATTCCAATCCGAGCCGCTGGTCGAGAGGCCGTAGGCCATCAGGTTGCCGTCCTCGCTGAGGCGGTAGCCGGAGAGCGCCACCGTGCCATCGGAGGAAAGCTTGTTCGGGTCCAGCAGCACACGCGGCGCAGCGTCAAGCGAGTCGGCCACATAGAGCACCGACTGGTTTTGGAGGCCATCGTTCTTCGAGTAGAAGTAGCGCTCGCCCTGTTTGAATGGGATGCCATAGCGCTCGAAGTTCCAGAGTTTCATGAGCCGCTCGCGGAGTTTGGCGCGCTCAGGGATTTGGTCGAGATAGCTGAACGTCACCCTATTCTGCGCTGTGACCCACGCCTTCGTGTCTGGCGCATTATCATCCTCCAGCCAGCGATAAGGATCGGCGACCTTCGTGCCATGATAGTCGTCCATGATTTCCTGCTTCACGGTTTCGGGATAGCTAAGGCGGGTGGTCATGGTGCGTTTGGAGGCGGGCGCGGGGCCGACACAACTGAGCAGCATCGCCGCCGTGCCGACGATACCAGCAAATAAAATTGGATGGGCTTTCATGCGCGCGGACAGTGCCGCAAAGCCCCATATAAGGGAAGGCTCACCACAAGGCTGCTGGGAAAGTAGCGCGTGGATTTAACGTCCACATTGCGAATCGCGAGCGCACACCCCACACGCCCCATGCCCGAACCCTAGTTCATCGACATCCCACGCCGCACGAAGGTCGGCACGTCGAGATCCACGCCGTTGCGTAGCGTTGGCTCGCTGTGTTCGAAGGGGCCTTTGGTGACGGTCTCCAATTGTAACTCGGGATGCATGGCTTTCGCCTTCTTACGGGAGCGCCACGAGCGCGTACTAAGCATCGGCGCGGAGGGAGCCACGTCGGTCTCCGACCCTGCCATGGAGACGGAATCCGCCTCCCGTTTCGCAGTGGTAGAGCGGGTGACGGGCTTCCTGGCGATTGCCGCGCCGAGTTGGTTAATTTCAGCTACGCCCCGCGATACCGAGACCATGCCCGGGGGTGCCACCGACTCCAACTGCTCCGGCTCGGGGTCACTGAGCACATCGGCGGTGTGCGAGCGCTGACGTGAGGCCACGAGTGTCACGGTGAGCCGGTCGCCCAACTGCTCCTCGATGGCCGCGCCCATGATTAAGTGCGCGTTGTCGGTCTGCCGGTTGATTTGCTCCATCACGCGGTTGACCTCGGCCATCGAGAGGCTCGGGCCACCCATGAGGCTCACGAGCAATGCATCCGCCTCGCCGAGCGCCGCGCCGCCTTCAAGCAACGGGTTCGCCAGAAGTTTTTCCACCACTTCCTTTGCCCGGTGAGGACCGGTCGCCTCGGCGGTGGCAAAGGAACTCTCTGAGTGCCGGTCACGCACTACGGCACATAGGTCGGCAAAGTCGAGGTTGATGAAGCCGGGCCGCGTGACGAGCTGCCAGATGCCGCGCACGCCCTGCGCGAGCAGCTCATTGGTCGTGGAAAAGGTCTCAACGACGCTGGTGTTCTCGTCAATCAGCTTGAAGACCTTCTGGTTTGGCAAACAGACGACGCCGTCGGCAGCGGCCTTGAACTCCTCCAAACCCTGCCGCGCCTGCCGCATTCGCTTCGGCCCCTCGCAATCGAACGGCAGCGTGACGAACGCCAGCGACAACGCGCCGCACTCCTTCGCCACGCGCGCCAGCACCGGCCCCGCACCGGTGCCGGTGCCTCCCCCGAGGCCGGCGCAGATGAAGACCATGTCCACGCCCGTGCACAGCCCGCGCAGCCGCGCCTCGTCCTCCTCCGCCGCTGCACGACCGCGCTCTGGGTCTCCGCCGGCACCGAGGCCGCCATTAAGCTTTAAGCCGAGATGGATTTTATCAGGCAGCGGAATCTGCGCCAAAGCTTGTGAATCCGTGTTCAATACAATCATCTGCACGTCGGCAAAGCCCGTGCCGTGAATCTGCGACACGACGTTGCCGCCGCAGCCGCCGACGCCAAACACCTTGATGGTGAGCTGCTTCCTCACCGGGGCCGAAGCGGGAGTGGTTTCAGTCGTGGTCATGGCGATGAGCAGGATGAGTTTCCAAAGTTGGCATCAAAAGATTCCGAGCGAGCCGGCGAGGTGCTTGAGCTTGCCGACGAGGCCGATGCGTCGGAGGCCCTTCTGGCGTATTGCTCCGTATTTAACGAGGCCGACGGCGGTGGCGAGCTCGGGGTCATCCGTCGCAGAACGCAGGCCGCCGACTGCATTCGCGCGTCCCAAGGTCGCGGACAGGCCAAACACTTCCTCCGCTAGTTTGTCAATCCCCGGGATGCGCGCACCTCCGCCGCAGAGGCAAACGCCCGCTCGGAGCTGGTCGTGGAAACCCTGCTCGCCGATGTCCTCGTCAATCAGCTGCATTGTCTCCTCCAGCCGCGCGACCATGATGCGCCTGAGATGCTCCAAGTTCACGCGGCGGTCGGGGAAACCGTTTTCGCTCGTGAGCGTGAGCGTCTGGCCCGCCGCACCTCCGATGGTCGCCGCGCCGTGCTCCTGCTTGAGCATGGCCGCACGCGCTGGAGCCATACGCAGGCCGTAGCTGAGGTCGTTCGTCACGTGGTCGCCGCCCACGGCGAGGATGCCCGTGTGCTTGATGACGCCGTCGGCGTAAACCACGTATTCCGTCGTGCCCGCGCCCAAGTCCACGACCAGCACGCCCATCTGCTTCTGCTCGTTGTCGAGCAGCGCAAGCGACGAGGCGAGGCCGCTGAAGACTAATTCCTCGACCTCCAAGTTCAGGCCCTTCACCACACGCACCGGATTTTGCAGCCGCGTCGTAACGCCGTGAACGACGTGCATGTCTAACTCCAGCTTGCCACCCAGCATCCCTACAGGATCGGCGATGCCGGCTTGGCCATTGAGCGTGAAGTGCTGCCGAATAGCATGTAGGACGGTATTCTCGGACGGGCGGTTGAAGACCTTTGCGTTCGCAAGCACTTCGTTCACATCCGGCTGGGAAATCTCGTGGTCGTCCGACGCAGCGGTGAAGACGCCGTGCGTGTTGAGGCTCGTGAGATGCCCACCGGTCACACTTAGATAAACGCTGGCAATCTCAACGTCGGCAGACCTCTCAGCCTCAACGATGGCGTTACGTACGTCCTCGGCGGTGAGGTCCGCGTTAACTACCTCGCCTTTGCGCACACCGCGCGACGCTGACTGGCCGATGCCGATGACGTTCACGCCGCCGGACTCGGTGACTTCGCCCACGGCTGCGGCGACCTTCGCGGTGCCGATTTCAAGACCGACAATGACGGTAGTTTTCTCGGGGAAGAGGAGGTTAAGCATTTTTTCTCCGGTAAGGCGCGGGTTTGGCTGGCTTGGCGGGTGGAACGGGCACAGTGTTCGCCTCAACCCAGCGGGCCGGCAGGTTTTGCGAGATGGAAACGTCGAGCGTTGAAATCACCTTACTCTGCTGGGTGGCCACGTCCTGTACCGCGCGCCAACGGCGGATCTGCGTGTCAAAGTCACGGTGCGAAGCAAAGGTGATTTCACCGCCCGTCGAAGTCGTCGCTGTAAGGACTTCAAGGCCAGACACGTCGACGCGCCGAATGTCCACCCGACCAAACATTGCGGAGCGCTCGAAGTGCGAAAGGAGCCGGAGCGCGGCACGCACCTGCGCCGACTCGACTTGCCGGCCGGGCTTAAGCTCGACCGGGTTTACGCCAGTCAGCGCGGGTAACCAGTCAATTTGCAGCGCCGTTGGATCAGCGACCATTGCACGGTTGGGCGGCACCATGACGTACCCGCCCGCGTCCAGCAGGTGAGGCAAGTGCGTAAACCGCCCACCCTCCTGCCGCGTTACGACCACCTGCGCAACCGGCACGCGCTCGGTCACGCGGATGCGTAGCGTGTCTGGCAGCACGCGCTCGACAGCAGCAGAATGAATGTAGTCGCGCAACTCGAGGTCACGCTTGATGCGCGCAAGATCAAGACTCATTAGATTCTCGCCCACACGCACACCCGCAATACTGCGGAGCGACTCGACGGTAAGGATGCCGTCGGTTTGCAGGTCGATGGTTCTGGTCGCAAAGGCTGAATTCTCGGTCACGAATTCGCGCACGGCCCAATCCACGCCACGCCAACCAAGCAAGAGCACCACCGCCGCGCCAAACAGCACCGTGAGCGCCTGCATCGCGAAACGCGTGCGCGCTGCTTGAAGCTGATCGGTGCGCAACTTCACGCGCAATACGTTTTGGTTCTCGCGGTGGAGACGACGGTTGCCTATGAGGAGCCGAGCTAGTTTGCGGAGCATGGTATTAATGGTCTAACCAAACATGAACTCAAATGGTCGGGCTGTTTTGCTGCATGGTGGACGAGCGTGAAAGCGCCCTCACGCACTAAGCGCAACGCCCCAGACTGGCCGCGCAAAATGCTTTCGGCTTCACCCTCCCATCCATGTCCAGCGGAGTTCATTTGTGTTTTAAATCAGTTACTGCGCTGCCGCGCGAGGTCCACCATCATCTGGCAAAGTTGATTGTAGCTCAGGCCTGCAGCAGCAGCGGCTTTAGGCAGCAAGCTCGTGGCCGTCATTCCAGGCAGGGTATTCACTTCGAGCACCACCGGGTCGCCGTTGGCACGCACCATCACGTCCACACGCGCGTAGTCGCGACCGCCGATCGCGTTGAACGCCCCACGGGCCGCGTCTTGGATGCGCGCTGTCGTCGCCGCGTCGAACTCCGCCGGGCAGAAGTATTCCGTGGCACCGGCCGTATATTTGTTTTGGTAGTCGTAGGTGCCTTGCTTTGGCCGCACCTCCACCACCGGCAAAGCACGCCCGGCGAGAATACCAACCGTGGTCTCGCGCCCGAAGATGCGCTCCTCCATCAGTACCTCGCTATCAAATTTAAGTGATTCCGCTAGTTTCGAGGAAAATTCTGCTGGTGAATCCACGAACTGGAGGCCGACGCTGCTGCCCTGCCGCACGGGCTTAAGCACGACCGGTGTCTCCCAACCATCAGGCCAAGGCGCCAGCGCCGAGTTGAAGGTCACGGACTTTGCCGTTGGCACGCCTTGCGCCACGCACTTCTTCTTCGTGAGCACTTTGTCAAACGCCAGCCGACTCGCCTCCGGGTCACAACCAGTGTAAGGCATTTTTATCGCATCCAGTTCGCGCTGCACCGTGCCGTCTTCGCCGTAAGTGCCGTGGAGCGCGAGGAAGACAACCTCCGTCCCGGCGGGCAGGGTCCACTGCCCCGGCCCCTGCGGGTCAAGCTCGTGGACGGTGTTGCCGTTCGCACGCAGCGCCGCCGCCACCGCCGCGCCTGTGCGAAGCGAGACTTCGCGCTCGGCACTCGGACCACCGAGCATGACGGTAATGGTCAGTTTGCTTGGCATTGTTCAGGAGGTGTTTTTGGCCAACGTTGTGCTAGTCCTCGCCGATGATTTCCACCTCTGTTTCCAACTCGATACCGCGTTGATCCCTTGCCCGGGTGCGAATAATCTCAATAAGCGTCTGCACATCACGCGCGGTAGCCGAGCCGGCATTGATGATGAAGTTACCGTGCACGTCAGACACCACCGCGTCACCGACGCGTGTGCCCTTGAGACCAAGTTCATCAATCAACTTCCCAGCCGGACTAACTTTCGTATTCTTGAAAATGCAGCCCGCGCTCGGCTCTTTAGGCTGGGAGGTCCAACGCTTCTGCTGGCATTCCTTTAGCCGCGCCTCAACCTGCTCGGGAGATGCCGAGCGGCCTGTTATCACCGCACCAAGCGCAACAGCGGACTTGAGCAGCGGACAACTTCGGTAAGTCGTCTGCACCTCGTTTACGCTGAGTTCATGTGCCACACCTGCGTAGTCCATGTACCGCAGCGTCGCGACCACATCAAAGGTCCAGCCGTTCATTGCACCGGCGTTCATGCGAAGCGCGCCCCCAAGGTTGCCGGGAATCCCTTCGAGAAATTCTAATCCACCAAGGCTGTGACGTTTCGCTGCGAGCGCAATATCTCTGAGTTTAGCCCCCGCACCGCACCGGAGCTGGCCGGCTTCAAAAGCAATGCGCGTAAAATTAGGCGCACCGAGGTGAATGACTATGCCGCGAATACCACCGTCGCGAATGAGTAGATTCGACCCCCGCCCGAGCATAAAGAAGGGCGTATCGTGGTCACAACAGAACCGCAGCACTATAGCAAGTTCAGCTTCATCTGCCGGCTCGACATAAAGCTCCGCTGGGCCGCCAACGCGCAGCGTGGTGCGTTTGGCGAGCGGCTCGTTGCATCGCAAGACAGATGCTGGCGAGAGCAATGCACGAAGTTGCGCCGCAAGGTCGGCAGAAGCGGGCGCGATGATTGGCTCGGCGCAGGTCATGGGATTGCCGACTGGAGCGTGACGGAGGAAGCCGAACCGCCCTCCAAGCTGTGGTGTTTGACGGACTTAGCGAAACGAGCAGGTGGCTGCCAAGCCGCCTCTTCTTCCTCATTGCGTGCGGCGAACGGCAAGCCGCACGCGCGCAGGATGCGCTCCGCGATGTCTGCAGCGGCGCTAGATTGATGCCACTGCGCGAGCGCACCTTGCATTTGGACTCGCGCGGCGGCGTTCGTGAGCAGTTCGGAGACCAGCGCGGTGAACTGCACAGGCGAAGTTGTGCGCTGATTCAACATTCGCGCCGCACCAGTGTCGGCGAAGGCGCGGGCGTTGTGTGCTTGATGGTCATCGGCGGAAGTAGGCAGCGGGACAAGTATGGCCGGCACACGCATTGCCGCGAGTTCCGCGAGCGAGGAGGCTCCGGCACGGCTGATGACGAGCGTGGCCGCGCCAAGAGCCAGTTCCATTTCGGTAAGAAACGGTTGCACGATCGCCCGGCAAACCGTCGACCGTTGACCGCTATCCACACCGAAAGCTGTGCGCGCTTTGTCCACGTCATTCGCTCCGGTAAGGTGGAGGAATTGGAGCTCGGGATGACGAGTAGTTAATTCTGGGAGCGAGGCAAGCACCAAGTCATTCAGGCCGGTCGCGCCTTGGCTGCCGCCGGTGATGACGAGCGTGGGGCGCTGCGTGTCGAGGCCAAGCGCCATGCGGCAGCTGGCAGCATCGGCGGGCGCGAACTGCCCGCGCACCGGCGTCCCGGTGACGGCATGGCGTTGAATCCACAGGCGATGCGCAGCTTGTGGGAAACCGACGAACGCCTCATCGACGACATGAGCAAGCCACCGGTTGGCGCGACCCGGAATAGTGTTCGATTCGTGGAGAAAAGTCTTTGCACCGAACTGCTTTCCAGCCAGCACCGGGGGCGCACTGGTGAAACCTCCCATGGCAAGCACGGCCCGGGGCGGGCGCAGGGTAAAGAGTTTCTTCGCCGCTTGATAAGACGTCAGGGAGGCACGGGCGAAGGTGAACAAGTTACCTTGTAGTGCGATGGCTGGTAGGGTGGTAACTAGCACGTCGCGCACGGCACGGACAGCCTGCTGGTCGACTTCCTTGGGCGACACGAGCAGGAGTACATCGCACTCACGGCGCCGTAACTCAGCGGCGACAGCCAAACCTGGAAAGAGGTGCCCACCCGTGCCACCGCAGGCGATGGCAATAAGAGGCTTTTCCGAGGCAGGTTGCATCAGGTCGGGCGCGGCAGGGCGGTGAAAGGATTGTCGTCGAGAGGCGCGGCGACGGTGAGAGGCTTGTCGTGCGCGCGGCGCGCAACGGAAAGGACGAGGCCGACGCTGGCGAGTAGCACGACGAGGTTCGAGCCACCGTAACTGATGAACGGCAGCGACAGGCCCTTGTTGGGCAGAACCATGGTGGCGACGCCTATGTTGATGAACACCTGAACGCCCACTAGGAAGGTAATGCCGATCACAAGGAGCTGGCCGAAAAGGTCACTAGCGCGCCAAGCGATGTTGAAGCCGCACCAGCATAATAAACCGTAAAGCGCCAGTAAGCCCAGTGTGGCAACGAGACCGAACTCTTCCCCGATGATAGAAAAGATGAAGTCGGTGTGATGCTCGGGTACAAAGCCGGTTTTCTGCCGACCGTCGCCAAGGCCCACGCCCGCCAAGCCGCCCGTGCCTATGGCATACACGGACTGCAACTGTTGGTAAGCGACTGTTTTCTCGTATCGTTCCGGGTGCAGCCAAGCGTCAATGCGCGTACGCCGATTTTCGTTGCCGATCATTAGAACGCAGATGGCAGCGAATGCGATGACGCCTAACGGCACGAGATAGCGCGGACGAGCGCCAGCGATGAGCAGCAAGAGCCAAACGACAAGGCCAAGTAACATCGTGGTGCCGAAGTCCTTGCCCGCCAACACGAGCACGAGTGCCAAACCCGCGAGTGCAGCCGGCACCACAAGACCGCGCCAAAACTCACTCATCCGATCGCGGTAAATACTGGCGTAATGCGCCAGCACCGCAATGACAACGATCTTGGCAAGTTCGGAAGGTTGGAAAGTGAAGCCAGGGAACTCGATCCAACGACGCGCACCATTGATTTCACGGCCTTTGAAAGCGGCCCAAAAAAGTAACACGCACACGATACCCAAGCCGGGCCAAACGAGCTTGCGAAGCCACCGATAATCCAACGCCGCGCACAGGCAGCAGGCCCCCACACCTAGCGCGGCGAAGCGCGCCTGTTTGATAAGGTAGGCCTCAGCTTGCTGCGTCATGCTCGCGCTGTAGAGCATCACTAAACCCAGCGCAAGCAGGGCAGCTACGCAAAAAGTGAAAAGGGTCGCAGTGCGACGGAGGGTCATGACCAGGGGGAAAACGGATTATGGTTAGGATAAAAAGTCGCAGCCAATAGAGGGCTCAGGCGGTGAATCCTCATCCCCTTCTTGATCCTGCTCCACACGCAACCACTAACCGCTTTAATACCCGCGCTCCGGCTGGCGACCGACGGGACGAAGCGGGGCGGCACTCCATGCCTCGCTCTCGACCCGTCGTCGCCAGTCAACCGGTGCATCGGTGATTGGGTTAGTGGTTGAGTTTTGCGTCTGGTTAGGGCTTGGGTGTTGGGGTTGGTTCGATTGGCAGCGGGGAGGCCGGTGACAGCGTGGGCAAGGCCGGGGTGACGGGGGCCGGCTCAGTTTTTGGGGCGGTCGTGCTTGAGGAGGGCGCGGGCAATGCCTTCGTGCCACCAGCAGGTAACTTAAGTTTCTGGCCAACGGTGATACGGTCGGTCTTAAGACCATTTGCCTCGCGCAGTTTGTCCACCGAGGTTCCATATTTCCGCGCAATGGTGCCGAGCACATCACCAGACTTTACAATGTGCGTGCTACCGTCGGCGTCAGGTGCGGCAGAATCAGCGGTCTTGGCCACTGTCGCTTTTGGCGTCTTAGGAGTTGGCGCGGGGATGTTCAGCTTCTGACCAATTTTGAGCTTTGTGGAATCCACGCCGGGGTTGGCCCCCTCGATGGCCTTCACCGTGACGCCGTATTTTTTTGCAATGATTTCGAAGTATTCGCCCTTGATGACAACGTGAGTCTTCGCCTCGCCGGGAGTGGGATCCGGCGCAGCGGGCGGGGGCGTGATTGCGACCGGCGGCGGTGTTACAACTGAAGGCGGTGTGATGGGTGCAACCGGTGGCGGCGTTACAATTGGTGGCGGCGTTACAACTGGTGGCGGCGTAGGCACGCTGCCGATAGGTGGCAAGGTCCCTGGAGCAGGCGGGACTGGCAAGCCGAGGTCGGCGGGCGGCGTAATGGGCGGCAGCACCGGTTCGGGCGCCGGTCGCTTTGGCTCTGGCTTGGATTCGGGTTTGCACCCGGCCATCAAAATGCCGCCGAGCACCACGGCATGAATGCCGAGGAAGATGGCGACAATGACGGGCAGGTTATTTTTTCGCCTGGCTTTCTGCTCAAGGAGCGAGCCTTGCGGGTTTATCGGATTTGGAGTGCTCATATGGTGTGTGACTTTGGTGGCAGCTTTGTCTGCTCACCGGAGTTGGCCATTCTCCGGTGAAATTTTTAGTCAGATGCTAAAAAAAATTTTGTTTCGTCTCGCGACTAGGTTTCCTGTCTCAACTGCTTTTTTTGTCCGCCCCCATTTGTAGGGGCTTCAGCGGCCGCACCGCTATTAGTTGTGCGCTGTATCTGCTCGACCGCCTGTCGAAACACTTCACCCCGGTGGCGGTAATCACGGAACAAATCGAAGCTTGAACAGGCTGGGGACAGCAAAACGATGTCGCCCTGAGCCGCATTTTTCACAGCTTCATTAACCGCTTCTAACAATGAATCCGCTAACGTGCAAGGGGTAAAGAGGCTCCATGCGGCGCGTAACTTTTCTCGTGCCTCGCCCAAGAGAATCGCTTGCTTCACGCGCTGCGCCAGCCACGGCCCGAGGTCGTGGTATTCGAGTCCCTTGTCGCGGCCGCCGGCGATGAGCAAGACGTTCGGCTCACCGGGCTGCGCCGCGGGCATGGTCTGAAGCGCCTTGGCGACCGCGTCGAGATTGGTGGCCTTCGAATCGTTGATGAATTTGACGCCGTTGATCTCCGCGACCAGTTCGCACCGATGTGCGCCAGGCTGAAAGCTCGCGATGGCCGCGACCATTTCGTCCAGCGGCAACCGCAATACCCGCCCAACCGCAAGCGCGGCCATGACGTTCTCGGCGTTGTGTGGCCCGCGCAAGCGCGTCTTTTCCAAGTCGAGTAGCGGGCCGACCCAGTCCTCAATGCGACTAATGATCAGCGAGCGGTCGAGATAGATGTCCGCGCGGCGGTTGTTAGCGCTGAAGGTGATGAGCTTGGACGGCACCTTCACGCCGTGCGTGCGGAGCATCGCGAGCGCTTCTGTCTGCACAATGGCCCAATCGAACGGCTGCTGATTCTCGAAAAGGCGCGCCTTCGTGCGCGCGTAGTCGGCCATCGTATGATGCCGGTCAAGATGGTCGGGCGTGAGATTTAACAGCACCGCGACGGCTGGCCGGAAGAAGCAAGTGCTCTCTAACTGAAACGAGCTGACTTCAAGCGTGAGATAATCGAGCTGCTTGGTCTCGTCGACGACGGAACACAACGGCCGGCCAATGTTGCCGACGGCAAGTGTGCGCTTGTGGCAATGCGTGAGCAGATGGGCGATGAGTTCAGTCGTTGTCGTCTTGCCGTTCGTGCCGGTGACGGAAACGTTGAGGCAAACGGATTGCTGCCAGCCAAGTTCGAGTTCGCCAATGACGGGAATTTCGCGGGCGCGCAATTCCTTCACGAGCGGCGAATCTAAAGCCACTCCTGGACTAACCACGGCGAAATCAAACTGTCCGGCTGGCGGCAATGACAGGTCTAGTTCCACGTGCACACCAAGCTTACGTAACTCTTCCGCCTCTAAGCGCAGCACAGGCGTGTCGGAATTATCCATCGCCGTCACGCGCGCACCGCGCGCGACGAGCAGACGCGCCGCTGCTGCCCCGCTTAAGCCAAGGCCGATGACCAGCACAACTTTGTCTAGGAGCCGGAACATAGATTAGGCCGGGGCGGAACGATGGCGCCGTGGCGCGATTGAGATTTGAAGGCGCACCAAAACACAGCCTGTCAGCTCATCACTCCACCAGTTCATTGTCGCATTCCCAGCCATAATTTGTTTTTCGCTCGCAAGTTTAGCGCAGCTTCAGCGTCGCCAGTGCGAGCACGGCGCATACGATGCACAGGATGTAAAACCGCGCGACGATTTGTGACTCATACCAACCGAGTTTCTGAAAGTGATGGTGCAACGGGGCCATGAGAAATACCCGGCGCTCGTTGCCCTCGCCGTAAAGCCGGCGCGTATATTTGAACCAGCCGCGCTGGATCATCACCGAAACGATTTCCACAACAAACACGCCGCCGGCAATAACCAGGACGAACGGCTGATGTATGAGCACCGCCATGATGCCCAGCACCCCGCCCAACGCCAACGATCCCGTATCGCCCATGAATACCTCCGCCGGATGGCAGTTGAACCAAAGGAATCCCAGGCTTGCTCCAACCATCGCCGCGCAGAAAACCGTGAGTTCGCCCGCACCCGGCACGAACGGCACAAACAAGTAGCGCGCGATGACCGCGTTGCCCGCGATGTACGTAAACACGAGGAAGACCGTAGTCACGATGAGCGTGCAACCGATGGCCAACCCATCCAGTCCATCTGTGATGTTGACAGCGTTGCTGCTGCCCACGATGGCGCAAACCGCAATGAACCCGCCGAACCACGCTGCGTCCGTTAACACTGCGTTTTTGAAGAACGGCACCTGCACCTCGGTGATGAGCTTTCGCGTTTCCGGCATCCGCCAAAGCGTCCACGCAATGAACCCGGCCAAAACGAACTGCACGATTAGCTTCACGTGCTCCGCCGCACCCGCGCTTTTCTGCTCGGTCAGCTTCTTGTAGTCGTCGTAAAAGCCCAGCGCCGCGAGCACCAGCAGCGACACCAATGTCAGCACGATGAATTCGTTCCACTGCGCCCAAATCAGTGCAGTCAAGTCCACCACTAGCACGATTAAAATGCCGCCCATGCCAGGCACGCCCTTCTTGGTAAAGACCTGCTTTTCCGTCGTGCCGGCTTCCTGCGCCTTGTCCAGATACTCCTGCCCGAATTTGAGCTTTTTCAACCATGCGATGACCAGCGGCCCGAGCCAGAGACTCAGCAATAACGCCGAGAGGGCTGCCCCCGCGCTGCGCACGGTGATGTAACGGAACACCCGCAGCACCGACAGCGAATCGGCCCAGGCGGTCCCGGCAGCTTGCTCCTGTATCCATTGACTGAGGTAGAAAAGCATCGGTCATTGAGCGGCTAAAAAATGATTCCGACTCGGAGTGGGGTCAAAATTTGGAGGGCCAATTCGACTCCTCCTTACAATCTTAATCCAAATGTTAATCTCGAATCCCATTTTTAATCATGCCGGTATTGCAGCGTAAACAGCCCGTGCCGGTGCCGCATCTTCTCCCAGCGGCACAACCGCACGAGGAATCCCGGTAGCCGCGCCTCATCCTTCAATTCCCGCACCAGCCGTTTGGCGGTGCGGTGTTGCTGTCGTTCGGCTTTCGCATTCATGGTCAATTAAGTTGGGTGGCGAGCGGATTCATTTTTTCAACCGCGACAATTCCATTTCTAATCACCTCGCCCACGCGCTCTAGACGCGTTGAGCGGGAAGCCTTGAGCAGCACCACATCGCCCGGCAGCAACTCGCGCCGCACGGTCTCACCCGCACTGGCGACCTCGGCGATTTCCGTCACCGCGCTTAAGCCCGCAGCCCGCGCCGCGCCCGCGAGGTGCCCCGCCATCCGGCCTACGGCGAACAGGCGGTTTACACCCAACTCCGCCGCGCGCCGTCCAACCTCGACGTGCGCCGCGACGCTGTGCGCGCCGAGTTCTGCCATATCGCCCAGCACCGCCACTCGGCGCCCTGTGCACGGCAGATCGTGCAGCGTTTGGAGCGCGGCAAGCATTGAGTCCGCATTGGCGTTATAAGCATCGTCAAGGACGCGCACGCCATGAGCCTCCCAAAGTTGCAGGCGCATCCTTGGCGGGGTGCATCCCGCCAAGGCGCGCCTGACCTGCTCGCTACTCAGACCAACCTCGGTTCCCACAGCCCCCGCGAGCATTGCGTTCAAAACTTGATGCCGGCCCAATAGCCCGATGCGATACGCGCCGCTGAAGGCGTCGTGCGGGCTGTTAACTTGAAATGCGACGCCGTGCTCATCGAAGCGCGCATCACTTGCGCGCCAGTCATTACGCGGCCCAAAACCGACGCGGACAACCCGCGCCTTTGTCCGCGCGGCGATGGCATCCATCTCCGGACAGTCCCCGTTCACAAAGAGCGTTCCGCTCGCAGGCAACAACTCGGCCAGCCAGCCCTCCTCCTGCGCGACACCGGTCACATCCCGAAAGAATTCCAAGTGCTCGCGTCCGATGCTTGTGATGATACCGAAGCGAGGCTGAATGAGCTTAATCAGCGGCGCGAGTTCGCCGGGGTGATTTGTGCCGACCTCCAGCACTGCCGCCGTGTGCTGCCTTTCCAAACGCAGCAACGTATGAGGCACGCCAATGTCATTATTAAAGCTCGCCTCGCTCCACAATGCCGGCCCGCGCTCGCGGAGGACGGCGGCGACAAGTTCTTTCGTGGTCGTCTTACCATTTGATCCGCCGACCGCGATGACCGGAATATCAAAATCCTGACGATAACGCGCGGCGAGCTGAGCGTAGGCGGCGCGCGTACTGGCTACGACAACCAAGGGCGGCAATTTACTGTCGCTTCCCATCTGCAAGTGACCAGCACGACCCCTTTCCACCAGCAAGGCCGAGGCACCTTTTGCAGTTACATCGGAAATAAACTGATGCCCGTCAAACTTTTCACCCGCTAGCGCGATGAAGAGATCGCCAGGTTGGACTTGCCGCGAATCAGTGCAAACGCGCCGGACGAGAGTGTCCGCACTACCCCGGAAAATTTCTCCGGCAGTCGCGTCTGCGATGAAGTTGAGCGGGCGAGGATCCATTAATCGGCTTAGGTGCGATGAACTTTGGTTTGCATCAACGAATGCGGGGCGAGCACGGCTTAAGCTTCCTAGGAGATTGGCTTTGCGGTTGCGGTGAGTTTGCTACACAGCACTCTGATCTTCGGCACGAGTCCATATTGCTTAGTGGGTGAAAAAAGAGGTGGATGGTTTGATGGGGAGCAATTGTTAGTTCATTGAAAATGTTGCGTGAACGACTGCCATGATACTTTTTTCGAGGGAACTCATGTCATTCTCGCCTTCCCAGTTTGAGTGCCCGCTGGTCGTATAAAGCGGGGTAATTTGGAAGACACCCATCCTCGCCGCGCGCAGTTCCTTTACCTTGCGCGCACCTTGGGCGGCGATCTGGTCGGCTCGTGCCCAAGCGTCTTTCGTGGCTTCCGCGAGCATCTCGATTTTTGCCTCGCCGGCTTTTGTGTAAATATAACGCGGCGCGCTGGTGGTGAACTGCACACCTTGCTCAACCAGTTTCGATGTTTGCTGGTCCAGCGCAGCGATGCGCTCGACTTCACTGGAGGTAACGGTAACCTGTTGGTTCAAGGTGTAACCGACGAGTCGGTGGCCGTCCTCGTTAGCCCGTTGCCGCAACTCCTGAATACCAATGGGCCCGACCTGGTAGTTGGTGACAGCTTGAGCTGCAAGGAAGGCCTCAACTTTGGCCAGATCCGCCTTCAAAGACTGTTGGGCGGCTAAAAGAGTTTTTGCCTCCGCAGAAAAATTACCGCTCCATACGATCAAGTCTGATTTCACGAGTCGCCGGGCAGAGCCGGTGACGGAAATGACCTGCGACTCGGAGACCCGCTGCCAAGTGCGAGCCACCACCAAAGAAGCGAATACGAGGCCGGCGGCGAGGGCTAATCCAGCTAGCACTCCTAACATATGAGGGCGAGATTCCATTTTAATTGTGGGTTTTTGGTTTTCCATTTTGGTTATGGTTTTTTGGTAAGCGTGGCTCACGAGTTAACAAGGCAAACTCGACCGGTGATAGCGCAGAAACAGGACGTTGCTTGGTGCTGGCTTGGAGGCAACTGTGCCATGAAGCAGCTGCGGCAAAATCAACCACTTTGGGCAGCCATCCCGGCACCCAAGCCCTTTCCTCCTGTCCTTTATTAGTCATGCTTGAGAAGCGTGCGCCAATTAGTTGGTTGTCCAGCCAAGTTCATGCAGCGCTTCTTGCGCGTGCATCCGATCATCAAACGGGATGACCGTGTCCTCAAATTCTTGATAGGTCTCATGACCCTTGCCAGCGATGAGCACGGTGTCGCCGGTGCGCGCAGCGCGCAGCATCTGCCGAATGGCCTGTGCGCGATCGAGTTCCACGCAGAACTGGTCAGTACGAATTGCGCGGAAACCCGATTCAATTTGCGCAGCGATGACAGTGGGTGATTCGCGGCGCGGGTTATCGCTCGTGATGAAGGTTTGGTCGGCAAGCGCTGCAGCAACCTTGCCCATCTTCGCACGCTTCTCGGTATCGCGTGCTCCGCCGCAACCGAAAGCGAGCAGCACTCGGCCGGGCGTAATTTCGCGGACGGTGCGTAGGACGTGCTGAAGTGCGTCATCAGTGTGCGCGTAATCCACGAACACCGTAAACGGCTGGCCAGCGGCGATGCGCTCGAGACGGCCCGGCACGGGGGGCATCGTGCACAGTGCCGCTTGAATCTTCGCGACGGGAATGCGTAGAGCGAGACCTGCACCAATGGCAGCGAGGGCATTGTAAATGTTATGCCGTCCAATAAGCGGCATAGTCACCGCGAAGCGGCCCGACGGCGTTTCGACAGTAAAGTTCGACTCGTTGTGACCGAGTTGAATCTCGGTCGCGCGGAGTTTCGCCGCCTCGTCTAAGCCATAGGTGAGTTGCACCTCCGCGCTGGTCTCGCGCGCGAGGCGAGAACCGAACGAGTCGTCAATATTCAGCACTGCCGCGCCGGGCTTGGTACCGGACTGGATCGAAGTGAAAAGCAGTTTCTTCGCCTCGTAATAACTCTCCATGTCACCATGGAAATCAAGGTGGTCCTGCGTCAGGTTCGTAAAAATTCCGAGGTCGAAGTCAACGCCTTGGACGCGCCGCTGCGCAAGCGCGTGCGAACTGACTTCCATGACGCAGGCACCGCAACCCGAGCGAACCATCTGCGCCATGAAGTATTGGAGGTCGTTTGACTCGGGAGTGGTGCGCTGGGCGGGAAGCACGCGGTCGCCGATCTCGTAACGAATGGTGCCAAGCAGACCAGTCGGGATGCCGGCGGCTTCGAGAATCTGTTTCACCATGAAGGTCACGGTGGTCTTGCCGTTGGTGCCAGTGACGCCAATAACTTTAAGCTTGCGACTCGGGTGACCGTGGTAATTCGCTGCTGCGACCGCGAGCGCGGCACGCGCATCAGCGACTTTTACCTTCGTCGCACGTCCAGAGGTGAAGCCATTCCGCTCACAAATTACGGCAGCCGCGCCCCGGTCGATCGCCATACTTATAAAATCATGCCCATCGTATTTCTCGCCCGGCACGGCGATAAAGACCATGCCCGGCGAAAGGCGACGGGAGTCAGCGGTTACTCCCGTCACCGATCGCTCGAGCGGGCCTTCCGAACGCAGCATCGGCAGGCCATCGAGAAGTTGTTTCAAAAGCATGGGTTCAGTCGGTGGTTGATTTCGCCCCGCCTCGCTGGGCGGCCAACTCACTCGATAGGAGGGAGAAGGCCTGAGCAGCGCGCAGCGCACTTCGGCGCACGTCCGCTCGCGGCGTGCGCGCAACGGACACCGGCACCCAACTCTGCGCCAGCACCAGCGAGCGACCAGGGGCGCGGCGCGGGCGGCCGCCAACCTGAGGTGGCGATGATTTGGCTTTAACCTCAGGGCTAGGCTCCTCACGTTGATCACTACCTAGACTAGGAGTTGTCGTAATTGCAGAAGCGGGCGTGGTATTGGTATCAGCGGCTTTCATAATCAATTCGTTCGGTTGGTTCTCAGCGGTGCTTGCGCGAGCCCGGTGACGGGTTCGCCCACGGCGGTTTCGGGGCGAATGTTCAGGTGGTTGGCTGCACGCAAGGCGATGTTTTTGAATGCAGGTGCTGCCACGACGCCGCCGTAATAACCCTTGGATTTCTCGGGCTCATCCACGGCCACGTAGATGAGTAGCTCCGGGTTGTCCGCCGGGAAAAAACCAATAAACGACGAGAAATACTTGCTATGGCTATACTCGCCATTAACCAACTTCTGGGCCGTCCCAGTCTTACCGGCGGCGGTGTAATAACCGAGACGTGCGCCAGCCGCGGTACCATCGGTGGATACGACGCGCTTGAGCGTCTCAACGACCTGCTTGGAGGTTTCAGGCTTGAAGACTTGCCGCACGATTTGCGGGTGGTTCTTCATAACCACTTTGCCATCGGCATCCTCGAGTCGGTCCACGAGCAGTGGGCGCATGAGCTTGCCGCCATTAGCGATCGCCGCCATCGCCATCGCCATCTGAAGCGGCGTCGCGGCGGCGGAGTGGCCGATGGATACGCGCGAGCCAGTGATACCGTCCCACTTCTTTAGAGGGATGAGTTGTCCACGTGCCTCACCCGGTAACATGACGCCCGTGCGTTCTCCAAAGCCAAAACATGTGAGGTAGTGGAAAAGCCCCGGGTCTCCGAGCCGCAGGCCAATTTTCGCCGAGCCAATGTTAGACGACTTCATCATCACGTCCTCGACCGAAAGGACGCCGAGTGGGTCGTGGTCACGGAGCGGCCGACCCTTGTAAAGCCAAGAGCCGCGCTCGCAATCAATCCGCTCGCCAAGCGTGGTTAGCCCCTCGTTCAGGGCTGCGCCGATGGAGACAATCTTAAAAGTCGAGCCAGGCTCGTAACTGTCCACGATCATGCGGTTCTTGAGCGCAGCGATGGGCGATTTTCCGGGCGCGTTCGGGTCGTAGGTCGGGCGCGATCCCATCGCGAGGATTTCGCCGGTGCGTGGACGCAGCACAATGGCGGAGGCGCTGGCGGGATTGAACCTCGCCATAATTTCGCCCAACTCAGTTTCGAGGATGTGCTGCATTGCGGCGTCCAGCGTGAGCACGGCGTTGAGGCCGTCCTGTGCCTCGACTTCCTGCTGGCGGTTCATCACTAACTCGGCGCGGTTGCCGCCGACCTCCATTTCACGCCAGCCACGCCTGCCGCTGAGATGTTCGTTAAGGGTGCGCTCTAGGCCGTCTAGGCCAATAGCCAGCGTGACCGCCTCACCGGTCATTGCGTTGGTGCGCGTGACGGGCCCCATGAAGCCAAGCACATGCGCGGCGAGGGACTGATTCGGGTAAATGCGGATCTGATCGTCTACAGGATCGCTGTTGATGGCCTTGGCACGCAACTCGCGGTAAAAGGCGCGCTCCCTGCGCGGGAGCTTCCTCTCATCTACGCCAAAGCTAAGCTTGGCCATCGTCGAGGCAATTTCCTGCCACTGTTCGAGCGGCACTTTGCGTGCGAGCACAACATGGCGATTCGTCGAGATAACGAATTGGTTGGTGACGACGACATGGCTGTTCGAGAGGACTAGCGGCGAATTGGTCGCGACGGCTGCGTAATTGGTTGTGACCACGCCGTGGTGTATGGCGATGAAGCGGTTCGTGTGCAGGACGCCACGCGGCGCGGTCACGAAGCCATCCACGACAACAATATGGCGGTTGGTGAGCAACACACCGTCGAGGGAGGCGACTGGGTTGGTGCGGACAGTGATTTGCGGAAGAAGGCGTTTGTGCAAGTCCGCCTCGGATAAGTTGAGAGTCGGCGCAAGCGCACGGGCAATTTCAGCCTGCCGATCACCGATCAGCACCGGATCAGCAAAGACGGTTTTCACCGGACGGCTGGTGGCAAGGAGGCTGCCGCGCGCGTCACGGATATCGCCACGCCGGGGTTCGAGCGTACGGGTCTGGCGGACTTGAGCGGTGGCCTTAGCTTTAAGGGCTTCGTGCTGCAAGACCTGCAAGTCCACAAGCCGGTAACCAAGGCCGCAAAAAGCGACAAACAAAAGGAAGCCCATCAGCACCAGCCGGCGGTTTTGAAACGGCTGGAGCGTAGCGTCCTGGTCTGTCACTGGGGCGCGCATCAGGCGGCGAAGCTCATTTCAAACTCGGACTCTTCGTCGTCGTGGCGGATGATGGTGGTGTTCATGGTGTGTTTATGGGTTTGGTTCAGCGTTTTCTGGCCGAGGACGGCAATGGCTTGGTGGCGAAAGCGAGGTAGTTTTTGTCGGCCGGCAAGGACGTCGCAGTCACAACCGGCAAAGGAGCGTTACGCGGTGCGTTGCGCACAACCGAACCTTCGACCAGTGTGAGAATCTGGTCGGGCGTGGGAACGGCAAGGCCGAGCTTCAACTCCCTCACGCGCGCGTCGAGGTAAGGTAGCGAGTGGAGCATCGCCATCTGCTGGCGACGCATTTCATTCTCGCGCTTGAGGTTGGCGAGTTTCTTTTCGAGCTGCTCGGTTTTTACACCGAGCGAGTAAATCTGCCGCTTCTGCCAGACGTAGCAGACCGCGAGGGAGCCGATGACCGAGCAGATGAAGAAAGCCTTCACCGCCGGCCCAAAGCGTACGCCGCCACCCGAACTATTCTTGCGATTCTTCGCCATAATCAATGTGGTGGTGATGTTTGGTGCGTGACCCGGCTCAGCCGCAGCTTTTGCCTTTCATGCACCACGCGCCACTCACCGAATTTTTGTTTCGCTACCGCTCGTCACCAATTCGTTCTGTTCACGCCTTCTCGAACACCCGCAGTTGCGCGCTACGCGCCCGAGGGTTTGCCGCGACTTCTGCGTCGCCGGCGCAAATTGCCTTTCGCGTCACCAAGCGCAGCACCGGCGTTCGCGGCTGCCGCAGCTCTGGTACGTCCACTTCGCCTGGCGCAACGTAATCCCGCGCCTGCTCGCGCCCGAATTCCTTCACCACGCGGTCTTCGAGCGAGTGAAACGTGATCACTGCAAGCCGTCCGCCGGGCTTGAGCAATTGCACCGCGCCCGCTAACCCACGCCGCAGCGAGCCGATCTCGTCGTTTACCGCGATGCGCAGCGCCTGAAACACGCGCGTGGCCGGGTGCACCTTGCGCCCACGGCGCGGAGCGATTCGTTCAATCAACTCCGCAAGCTGCCGTGTCGTATCAAACCGTTGCACTCGCCGATCGTGCTCAATCGCCCGCGCTATCCGCCGCGCATCAGTCTCGTCACCGTTGTCTCGAAAAATCTTCGCCAACTCTTCAACGCTCGCGGAGTTGACCAACGCCGCCGCTGTCAGCACCTGTCGCGCATCCATCCGCATGTCCAGCGGGCCATCCTGCTGGAAACTGAACCCGCGTTCCGCCCGGTCCAGTTGCGGCGAACTCACGCCCAAATCCAGTAGCACGCTGTCGCAGCTACCCGTCGGCACCCAGTCCGTCAGTTCCGCAAAGTTTCCGCGCCGCAACTCGAACCGGCTCATGAACTCCGCCGCCAGCCGCTCACGCGTCGCCTCAAGGGCGTCGCCATCGCGATCGCAACCAAAGAGCCATCCAGTCGGTGCGCTGGCCCGCAGCAGCGCCGCCGCGTGCCCACCCGAACCCAGCGTCCCGTCGGCGTAAGTCCCGCCCGGTTTCGGACCGAGCGCGGCCAGCACTTCCTCCACCATCACTGGGTTGTGGATGAAGCTGGTCACGTTTCATGGGCTGCTGACGCCGTTAAGAATTACCGCCAGGGCAAGTATTAAAATTCAGCACGACTTCAGCCGGCGTCGCCCTTGTCACGAGCTTGTTAATCAAGTTCATGAGGCCCTTGCAGGTGTTGAGAAGTTTCGAGAAACCCATGCCTAAATTAGTTTGATGGCATCGGGACGCGCCACTTCGTCGGTGACCTGGGTGTCCGCATAATGCTCCGGGTTCCAAATCTGAAAACGGTCGAACAGGCCGACCAATATCACCTTCTTGCCAAGGCCTGCCTTCGACGCCAGTTTCTCCGGCAGACAAATGCGCCCCGCCGAATCTAGCGACAGGTCATCACAGTCAGCGCCCAGCAGGCGGCGGAGGGTTTCCGCCTTGGGATCGCTGAACGACATGCCTTCTAGTTTCTCTTCCAGCTTTCGAGCCGTGGCCGGCGGCAAAACAAGCAAGCAAGGATGGCGCTGGCCCTCGGCCTTCCAAAAATGCACCGACAATTCGACTGCTTCGACTGGACGCCATTTTGCCGGGATTTGCACCCGCCGCTTGTCGTCCACGCCGAAATCGTATTCACCCTTGAAGGCGATGCGAACGTTGCCAGTTGTTAGAGACATAAACCGAACTGTGAATCCGCCGGATTAACCGAATATTAACCCATAACGACCCACAGCGCTCCACTTTTTGACACTAACCCCCACAACAGTCAACAACTATCACACACATATTTTTGATTTTTTACTCATCAAAATTGAGGGTTTTTTCTGATCTATCCTCGGATGAAGCCCCAGAATGGAAAACAGACTATGCCTTCAGGGCGATTATAAAAACTGTATCGTTATAAATCACAATATTAAGTCAAATTTAGGCATAATTACGCCTTTACCCATTCAGGTTTGCCTTTTTTGACTCCCCTCACTTTTGCCCCACCGGACCCTGTGCACACGACTGACTTCGACTATACGCTTCCGCCGGAACTAATCGCGCAATCGCCTGCCCCAACACGCGACAGTTCGCGACTGCTCGTACTGCACCGCACTAAATTACCCATCGAGCATCGGCAATTCCGCGACCTTTTAAACTATCTACGCGCGGGCGATGTGCTTGTGTTTAATAACTCGCGAGTGCTGCGCGCACGCCTGCGCGGCTGCAAGCCCACCACAGGCGGACAAATCGAATTGCTGCTCGCGGAGGAGGTCGTGACCAACGAGTGGTGGACCATGTTGCGCCCTGGCAAACGCGTGCGGGCAGGAACTGAGGTTCAACTGTTAACCAACGCGGGCAACGCCTCTCTCGTGCGCGCAGTTGTCTTAGCGAAGAACGATGAAGGCCACTGTCGCGTGAACTTCAAGGGCACGGCTAACATCATGGATGAGCTAGACGCTCTCGGGGAAATTCCACTGCCGCCTTACATTGAACGCTCCGCCGGGACCGACGACAACACGCGCTACCAAACCGTCTTTGCGCAACCAACTGGTTCCGTAGCCGCGCCGACGGCAGGACTTCACTTTACTCCAGAACTGCTCGACGTGCTCCGCGCGCGAGGCGTGCACATCCGCTTCGTCACTTTGCATGTCGGCCTCGGAACGTTTGCGCCGGTGAAAGCGAAAAACCTCACCGACCACGTGATGCATGAGGAGCGCTTTGAGTTACCCTCCGACACCGCGGACGCAATTAACGCTGCAAAACTTGAGGGCCGCCGCGTCATCGCCGTTGGCACCACCACCATGCGCGTGCTTGAAAGCGTGGTGCAACCTTCAGCTTTCAACTTTCAACTTTCCGCTTTTCGAGGCCGCACTCGCATTTTCATCCATCCGCCGTATCACTTTCGGGTCGTGGATGCACTGCTCACCAATTTTCATTTGCCGCAATCCACTTTGCTAATGCTCGTGAGCGCGTTCGCCGGGCCCGGCGAGTTGCATGGCCGAGAATTGGTGCTAGCTGCCTATGCTGAAGCCGTGCGCAAACGCTACCGCTTTTTCAGCTACGGAGATGCGATGCTAATTCTATGATGCACATTAAGAAACGCCTCATTCCCGGGTCACGTGGTGCACGGCGCGTCAGAGAAAATGTTGGCACTTTACCCCACCCACGCACTGAGCATTTATTACTACGGCCCTTTGTCGTCGTGAACATGGCAATGTCTGCCGATGGTAAAATTGCCACGGCCAATCGTGCCATCGCCACCTTCAGCAGCGCCCGCGACCACGACCATCTTTACGAACTCCGCGCCACTGCCGACGCCGTGATGAGCGGCGCGCGCACCGTAGACTTGAACAACTACACGCTCGGTCCCGGAGCGGATCGCTTTCGCAAACTTCGCCTGCGTCGCGGTCTCGCGGAATTCAGCCTGCGCGTCATCGTCTCCGGCTTAGGCTCAATGAATCCACACGCAGAAATCTTCCGTCATCACTTCTCCCCCATCCTTGTTCTCACAAGCGAGCGAGCGCCGGGCACTGCTTTAAAAAAACTTAGGGCCGTAGCCGATGAAGTAAAAACAGTCGGCAAAGCGGAAGTGGATTTTACCGCCGCCCTGTGCTGGCTCCACCGCGAGTGGAACGTGAAGCGTCTCCTTTGCGAAGGCGGCGGTGAGTTGAACGACGCGCTGTTCCGGGCTGACCTCGTAGACGAATTTCACCTCACCATCTGCCCGCGGGTCATTGGAGGACGCCACGCGCCCACCATCGCCGACGGACGCGGCTTCGCGGCACTAACCGACGCATTCAATCTCCAACTCACCTCGACCAAGCGCGTCGGAGACGAATTGTTTTGCGTATTCAATCGATGCGCGTGATGCGCTCGCGCACAACACGCACCAGTTCCTCCTGCCCCGTGTCGAAAAAGTGGCTTGCACCCGGCACCGACACGAAATCTACCGCCACTGAGGGCGCAAAAGGGCGCGCGACCAAATCCTTCACCACCGCTTCCGGCACCAGCGAGTCATCGGAACCATGCACGATCAGTCCTGGGGTCCGCCACTCCGTGACAAAACTGAAATCCAGGTTATTTGCCGGCGGCGCGACAGCAACAAAGCCATCCACACCGCCCTGTTTAAACAGCAATTGTAGCCCTATCCAAGAGCCGAAAGAAAAGCCCGCGACCCATTTCGCTCCGGCCTGTGGGCACTCCGCGCACAGCCAAGCCCAGGCAGCTTGAGCGTCAGCCAACTCCCCTGCCCCACCACTGAACTCTCCCGTACTGCGTCCCACCCCGCGAAAGTTGAAGCGCAGCACACTGAAGCCCGCGTCTTGAAACGTGGTAAACAGCGAGTACACCACCAACGTGTTCATCGTCCCGCCAAACTTGGGGTTTGGGTGCAGCACAAGCGCGATGGGAGCGGCTGGCGACGCCGCGCGATGGAAGCGACCTTCAAGCAAACCGCTTGGCCCAGCGATCGAAGCAGATGGCATGGCCTTAGGTTAATCACGACCCGACCGCAACTGAATACCGAACAACGGATATTTTTTAATGAAGCCCCGCCTTCGTCTCCACCCAGCGCGCGAAGAGCCAAAGCAAATCGGCCAGACGGTTAAGGTAAATAATGATTTCCGGGTTCTGCAATTGCCCGGTCTCATGTAATGCGCACACGCGCCGCTCAGCGCGCCGGCAGACCGTGCGCGCCACATCGAGTGCCGCGCTATTCAGCGTCGCACCCGGCGTGGCCCAGCCTTTGAATGTGATGCTTTGCGCCTCGATCTCGATCACCAACTTGTCGAGCTTCGCCGTCAACGCAGCGGTCACGAGTGTGAAGCCGTCCTGCGCGTAGCGCGGCAAATCATCCGTCCCCGTTGCCAGTTCGCCCATCAGTATCACTAGGTCTTTCTGAATGATGAGCAGATTGTCCGCAACGAACGTGTGCTGTGCCGATGCGCGCGCCAAGCCTAGGGCGGCGTTGAGTTCATCCACAGTGCCGTAAGCCTCGACGCGCGGGTGGCACTTGGATACACGTCGGTTGTACATTAGGCCAGTCGTGCCCCGATCGCCTGTTTTGGTTGCGATACTCATGCGCGCAAAGGTTAAACCGAAGTGCGCAAGGGGCAAGCGTAGGCCACAGATACCTTCGGGCTGGTTCCACGCGGCTGCCTCCAAGTATGCTTCAGCCCATGCGTTCGCATTTCGCCCTGCTGGCCCTTCTGGTTGCGCCTTTTGCGCCTCTTTGCGGCTCAACCTCCGCCGCGCCGGCCAAGCCCAACATCCTCCTCATCTACATTGATGACCTCGGCTGGGGTGACCCGGGCTGTTACGGCGCGACCGCCGTGAAGACGCCGAACGTGGACCGCCTCGCGCGCGAGGGGCTGCGCTTCACGGATGGCCATTGCACTTCCGCCACCTGCACGCCGTCGCGCTACGCGATGTTCAGCGGCGAGTATCCGTGGCGCAAACGCGGCACCGGCGTACTGCCTGGTGATGCCGGCCTCGTGCTGGAACCGGAGCGCGGCACGCTGCCGCTCACCTTGCGCAGCGCGGGTTACACCACCGGCGCGGTCGGCAAGTGGCACCTTGGCCTCGGGCCGCAGGGTGGGCCTGATTGGAACGGCGACATCAAACCCGGTGCGAGCGAGGCGGGCTTTGATTTCAGTTTCATCATGGCTGCCACCGGCGACCGCGTGCCGTGCGTTTACGTCCAAAATGGCCGCGTCGCGGGCCTCGATCCAAAGGACCCGATTGAAGTGAGTTACCAGAAGCCCTTCCCCGGACTGCCAACCGGCAAAGCCAACCCAGAACTGCTCAAGATGCACCCGAGCCACGGCCACGACATGGCGCTCATCAACGGCATCAGCCGCATTGGCTACATGAAGGGCGGCACGGCGGCGCACTGGAAGGACGAAGACATGGCCGATGTCTTCACGCGGCAGGCCATCGGCTTCATCGAGGCGAACAAGGACAAGCCCTTTTTCCTCTACCTCGGCACGCAGGACATCCACGTGCCGCGTGTGCCGCACCCGCGCTTCGTCGGCAAGTCCGGCATGGGCCCACGCGGCGACGCTATCGTGCAAATGGACTGGTGCGTCGGCGAACTGCTCGCCGCGCTTGACCGCCTCCAGCTCACGGAGAAGACGATGGTCGTCTTCAGCAGCGACAACGGCCCGGTCATTGACGACGGCTACAAGGACGACGCCGTCGAGAAGCTCGGCGCGCACAAAGCCGCCGGCCCGTGGCGCGGCGGCAAATACAGCAACTGCGAAGCGGGCACCCGCGTGCCGTTCATCGTGCGGTGGCCCGGCCGCGTGAAGCCCGGCGTGTCGGACGCTCTCGTGTCACAGCTCGATTTCCACGCTTCCTTCGCGGCGCTCACGGGCGCGAAGCTCGCCGAACCGCGCGACAGCCAGAACATTCTCCCCGCACTGCTCGGCGATTCGCCCAAAGGCCGCGAGGCCCACGTCACCAGCGCAGGTGTGCTCTCCTTGCGCGCGGGCAACTGGAAATACATCAGCCCCGGCCAAGGCCCGAAGCGCAACGCGAACACCAACACCGACATGGGCAATGACCCTGCCGGCCAGCTATACGACCTTGCCACCGACCCCGGCGAGACGAAGAACCTCGCCGCCGAGCAGCCGCAACGGGTCGCCGAGTTAGCCGCGCAGTTGGAGAAAATCCGTCAAACCGGCCGCCTCCCTGCCACCTTGCCTGGCACCAAGAGCGAGAAAAAGGGTAAGAAGTAGTAAATTGCGTCCGACCGAGCAAGCAGCGTCGCGCTCTGCTTACCGCCGCAATGCACAGCGCGCGAATTGCCCCGTTGCCGCTCCAGGTTCGTTGGTTCACACTTCAGGGCCATGAAATCCGCCTTATCCAAGTTGCTTCCTATCTTTTTGTCTCTGTGCGTTTTTTGCGGCCAATCCTCCGCCCAAGACGCCCCAAAGAAAACCGACTCTGGCGCCAAGCTCGCCGCCAAGCCGGCGGAGCCGCAACGGGCGCCCACGCAAGCGAACGTCGCCTACGGCACGCATGAGCGGCAGGTGCTCGACTTCTACCGCGCCGACTCCGCCACGCCCACACCCGTCGTCTTCCACATTCACGGCGGCGGCTGGGTGGCGGGTGATAAAAAAGTTGTCGCCGCTCTGGAGAAGTATCTCGCGGCAGGCATCTCGGTTGTCTCCATCAATTATCGCTATAGCACACAGGCGCAAATCGCGGGCGTGAAGCCGCCCGTCGAGTGGCCAATCGCCGACGCCGCACGCGCGCTCCAGTTCGTGCGCAGCAAGGGGAAGGAATGGAACCTCGACAAGCAGCGCATCGGTGCCACCGGCGGCAGCGCCGGCGCCTGTTCGTCGCTGTGGCTAGCGTTCCACCCCGATCTCGCCGACGCGAAGAGCCTCGATCCCGTCGCCCGCGAGTCTTCGCGCCTGTGGTGCGCGGCGGTTAGCGGCGCGCAGACTTCGCTCGACCCGAAGGAACTCAAGGATTGGACGCCTAACAGCCGTTACGGCGGCCACGCCTTTGGCTTCATGCCCGACCCGAGGGACAACAAAACCCGTGATACGCAGTTCGCCGCCTTCCTCGCCGGCCGCGAATCCGTGCTGCCGTGGATCAAAAAGTATTCCCCCATGGAGCACGTAAGCAGCGACGACCCGCCCATTTGGATGATCTACTCCTCCGCCCCCGCGCTCGGCCAGGAACAGAAAGACCCCACACACACGGCCAACTACGGAGTGAAGCTCCAGGAGAAGTGCAAGGCCACGGGCGTCCCCTGCGAACTCGTCTATCCCGGCGCGCCAGACGTGAGGCACGCCAAGACCGAGGACTTCCTCATAGCCACCTTGAAAGCGAAGCGCTAAGACGACCCGGGCAGCTCGTTCAGCGATTGAACAAGAAGGCTGGGTTGTTGATGAGCGCCCATGCGAGGTCCTGCGCGCCGATAAGGCGGGCATTTTCCAACTGCTTGGTGCTTAGGTCAGAGGCGCGTTTGAGGTTAGTCAACTTCACGTCAGCGGGGAGCGGCTCACCCAGGCGCTTCACGCTGTCCTGCAGTTCCTTCAGACGCGGATCAATTGGGCGCGGAGCTTTCGCATCGGCCAGTTCCTTCGTGCGCTTGGCCAGCTCTGCGTCGGTGCTGCGGACGATTTGTTCCAAGGCGGCGGATTCTTCCTTTGAACGCTGGGCGGCAGCTTTCGCGAGTGTCGCGCGCAACTCCTCGCTTTGGCTAAGTCCGGGGGCTTTTGCATCCGTGGTCGCGAGCCTGAAACGACCGAGGGTGTAGGCGTTGTCGTTGCCGCCGTTATACTGCTGCGTGAGTGTGAAGGTAAGCGTCGCTCCGGACTCGTTCGTGTAGGGCGTCTTGAACTCGAAGGTCGCCCAGTGCGTCGAGCCGCCGTTTGGCGAGACGGCCCAGCCCTGCTGGCGGTTGTTGCCGCCATCAATGGCCTTGGCCACCTCGAAGTTCTGCTGGCTGAAGTTGGCCAGCGCCTTCGTCAGCTCGAGTTTCTTGGCGTCGGCGGGCTTCGCGCCTTTCGGGGTGACGGTCACGGCGAGTTCGTTAAGCACGAAGTTGCCGTCCTTGGCGCGACCGGGGCCATTCTTCGGAAAACGCTTGTCCGTGATCGCCTCGAGACGCAGCGCGGTGATGACTTTCTCGGTCGGCTCGACGGTGATGGTGTAAACGGAACGCACGTCCTTGCCCTCAGTGACGACGATGGACTGGTCGTCCTGCTGCGCGAGCTTGAGGTCGCCAGTTGCTTTGAGATTCTTGGTCACGATTGGTTTCCATTCCGCCTTCAAATCCTGCTTTTTCTCGAACTCGACGAGGCGTTTCGGGAAGTCCTGCTCGTTGAAGCGCTTCAGTTCGACCTCGGCCTTGGCGGTGCGTTCCTTCTGCTCGGCGTCGAGCTTGGCCTCGCGCGGGGCGATTTCCTTTTCGTAGCCAGTGAGGTCACCCTTGGCGTCGGCAAGATCTTTCGCGCGCTGGTCTTCGCGCTTTTTCTGAACGCCGGGCGCAAGCTTCTCGTATTCCGTAAGCGCGCTGGTGACGCGACCGTGGTCGGCTTTTATCGTGGCCCAGCTTTTGAGCGTGGCGTCGATTTCCGAGGCGCGCGCGGGCCGGTTCATGATGCGGAGGAACAGCTCGTTGATAAGTTCGCGGTCGTCGGCGGTGTCCTTCACCAGTTTGACGATGGCGTTGTCGGACGCGCTGACGGCATCGCCGACGGTTGCGCCGGAGATAAGCGCCATCACGGGGCCGAGCTGCACGTCGGTGACGCGCTCGCACTCGCAAGCAGACTCGCGCGGCGGCTTGCCCATAGTGGCGAAGAAACCATCAGGCAGCTTCACCGTGTCCGCGAGCGCGGCGGCGCGGGTGCCAGCGGGCACGCCAGGGATGGCGGACTTCGCGCCCGTGACCTTGTAAATGCTGTCATACAGCGCTTCAGCGCTGAGGCGGCGCGCCGTGGCATGACTGAAGTTAATCTTGTCATCGCTGTTCCACTTATGTGTTGCAACGGCGAGCTGGTAGGTGCGGGACTTGGCGATGAGCTTCATCACGTGCCGCGTGTTGAAGCCACTGTCCACAAACTCCTTCGTCAGGTAGTCGAGCAACTCGGGGTTGCTTGGCGGGTTGCCGGCACGGATGTCGTCGAGCGGCTCGATGATGCCGACGCCCGTGAGGTAGCCCCAGATACGGTTCGCGAAACTGGACGCAAAGTAACGGTTGTCTTTCGCCGTAATCCACATCGCGAGCTCCTCGCGGCGGGAAGCTTTCTTCTTCTCGGCGGCGGGTTTGCCGTCCTCGCCGCAGGTCGCGGGATATGGGAACGCGGGCGGCGTTTCCTTGCCGGTGCGATCGTGCTTCACCTCACCCGCGCCGAGTTCCTCGACGATTTCATAGAGCGGCTTGCCGCCCTCGACCGCCGTGCCCCCAAGCAGCTTGTCGCCAGCGGCTGGATCCTTTTTCAACCCGACGCGCGCGAAGTAAGCGGCGGTCTGATAATATTGGTCCTGCGTCCAGCGCTCAAAGGGATGGTCGTGGCATTTGTTGCAGTTGAAACGCACGGCCAAGAACAGGTGCGTGGTGTTCTCCATCGTGTCCTCGGGCTTGCGGAGGATCTTGTAATAGCTCGCGGGCGGGTTGTCCTTGTTCGAGCCATTGGCGGTGATGATTTTGCGCGCGAACTGGTCGTGCGGTGTGTTGTCGGCGACTTCCTTACGAATCCAGTCGCGGAACGCCTTAGCGCCCTCGGCACCGAGGAACTTGCTGTTCACCTGAAGCAGGTCGGCCCACTTGTTCGCCCAATGCTCCACGAAGTCTTCGTTGCCCACGAGCCGGTCCACGAGGGCGTCGCGCTTCTCGCGTGTGGGGCGTTTGTCGGCGAGAAAACTCTTCACGTCCTCCACGCTCGGTGGCACGCCGGTGAGGTCGAGATAAACGCGGCGGATGAACTCGTCATCCGTGCAGAGCGCGCTGGGCAGAATCTTCATGCGCTGCCACTTCGCGGCGCTGAACTCGTCAATCTTGTTCCACTTCTCCGGCTCGGCCCACGCGAAGCCGCTGCGGTCGCCCATCACCGTGACCGTCGTCGCCGCGTAAGCACCCTCGAAGCGCGCGAGCATCGGCGCTTCGCCGCGCCGCAAGGTCGTCACGACGTTCGCGCTATCGGTCTTGGCCACGTCTTGATTGCCGGTTTCAACGAATGCCAACGTGGTTACGTCGCGCGTGGCGCCGTCGGCATAAGTGGCAATAACGCGCATTTGCTGACGTGCGCCGACTTGCTGGACGACTGGATTTTGCGGGGACAACTCAATTTTAGTCACACGCGGAGCAGCAGTGTTAAGCTTCGCCCCCGCGCCAATCCACTCGCGAATAACCCGATAACTGAGGTCACCCGGCTCAAAAACCTTCTGCCCTTGGTGCGGCACGCCGGCGGTGGCCTTAAGCAACATGAGCGAATCATCCGGCGACGCCACGTTTGCACGGCGGCTGGCCAATTCATCGGTGAACGCGCGCACATCAAACTCCGCATCGTAACCACGCAAGGAGAGCTTAAACCCATTTTTACCGTCCTTCGCGCCGTGGCAGGTGCCTTGGTTGCAGCCCGCCTTGGTCAGCACGGGGTTTACATCGCGGATGAAGTCGGTGTCGAGCGCCTTGCTAAGGCCGGAAACTTTGACCGGAACGGAAACGGATTTTCCGGCGAGTGACGCCTTCACGGTGACGGAGCCGTTGGCTTTCGGTAGGACCACGCCAGTTGCGCTCACGCTTGCGGCGCTCTTGCTGAGACCGCTGAGTTCGAGCTTCGCCACTCGCGTCACGTCAAGCGCCTCGCCGTTCGCGTGCCGCGCGGTCACGATGATTTGCGCGCTGTCGGTCCACTTGTTGAGCGCAAGTTGCTTTGGCTCGACTTCGAGCGCGACTACCTTTGCGTCCTTCGGCAGCGACTCCGGTCCGCCTTCGGTTTTGGGGGCCGCAAGTGGGGGAGCTTCAAACTTCTTGGCCGCGAGCGCTTTGCTCGAAGGGCTAAATGTGACGCTGGAGAACTCCTTCTTCAGAGAGCCATTTTCAGCATTGAGCAGCCGGATTTGCCCGTCGGAACCGGCAGCGGCGATGGTCTTCGCGTCGGGCGCGACGGCCACGGCGAAGACGCCAGCCTGCGGGACAGGGATTTTGAAGAGC
>VHDH01000010.1 GCA_016871445.1 Verrucomicrobiota bacterium
ATCGGTGAACGCCGTGACCTGTATCGCAACCACCCGCAGGTGATGGCCGACCTCAAACAACGCCTTGCTGCGTGGGAGGCGGAGATGGCGAAGCACCAGCCAGAGTTTCTGGTGAAGTGAGCCGGACAAACGTTCCCTAAAAACGGAAGGAGAACCTCTTGAGCTTCTTTGCGCCTCCTTGTGGCTAAAACAAATTCGCCTGTTTTCCGCCGGCCGGCTTCAGCCCGAGTTTTTTGAAGCTCAACTCAGTGGCGACGCGGCCTTGCGGCGTGCGCTGGAGATAGCCTTCCATGATGAGGTAGGGCTCATAGACCTCCTCGATGGTGTCCGGTTCCTCGCCCACGGCAACAGCCAGCGAACTGACCCCCACCGGCCCGCCACCGAACTTCACGATCACCGTTTCGAGGATGCGCTTGTCCATTTCGTCGAGGCCGTTCTGGTCAATCTCCAGCATCGCCAGCGCCCGGTCAGCAACGGTCTCAGTGATGCGGCCATCGTGGCGCACTTGAGCGTAATCGCGCACGCGGCGGAGCAGATTTCCAGCGATGCGCGGGGTGCCCCGGCTACGGCGAGCAATCTCGAGCGCACCGGTTTCCTCCATCTCCACGTTAAGCAAGCGCGCGGCGCGCAGGACAATTTGCTGAAGTTGTGCGGCGTCGTAATAATCCAGCCGCTCGCGCATTCCAAAGCGCGTGAGCAGCGGCGCGGAAAGCAAGCCGCTGCGGGTAGTCGCGCCAATGAGCGTGAAGCGCGGGAGGTTTAGCCGCACGCTGCGGGCGTTGGGCCCTTGGTCAATGATGATGTCCAGCTTGAAGTCTTCCATTGCCGGGTAGAGATATTCCTCAATGGTTTTTTGCAGACGATGGATTTCATCAATGAATAACACATCGCCTTCCTCAAGGTTGGTGAGCAAGCCCGCGAGGTCGGCGGCCTTCTCGATGGTCGGGCCGCTGGTGGCCTTGACGTTCGCGCCCATCGCCTTGGCAAGGATGTTCGCGATAGTGGTTTTGCCCAAACCGGGCGGGCCGCTGAGTAGAATGTGATCGAGCGCCTCGCCCCGCTGCTTGGCAGCTTGCACGGAGATTTCAAGCCGCTCTTTGACCTTTACCTGACCCGTGAAGTCCGCAAAGACGGACGGACGCAGCGTCGTTTCGAGCACCGTGTCGGGGTTGTTTAGGGTGGCAAGCGGTCGGTCGGCCATTGCGTGTAAGGATGCGAGAGCTGCCGCGCGAGCGGCAAGGGGAAAGGGGTAATTGCCGTCTTGTACCAACCATGAACGTAAGCCTAACCTAAATAACCACCGATGGAACGACCTGACGACTCGCCGCCAAATACTAGCTTCATCCGTATTGCGGGGCCGGAGGGGCAGGCGGAGAAGTTAATTCCCGAAGACCTGCAGCAGCCCGAAGCCAACACGCTCAAAGAGCTTTCCCCCGAACAACGCAAGTCCGGCCTCGCCGCCTGGTTAGGGTGGCTCTTCGATGGTCTGGACATGCATCTTTATGGGCTGGTGGCCGCGCCGTTCGTCGCCTACCTGCTGCATCGCGAAGGACTTATTCCGGATGCGTCGGACGTCGCCCACGACCTCGTCAAAGAGCGTAGTGGTTGGATACAAGGCTCTTTCCTTGTTGGCTGGGCACTGGGCGGGGCGTTTTTTGGACGGCTTGGCGACATCCTCGGCCGCAGCCGCTCGCTGGCGCTTACCATTCTCACTTACGCGGCGTTCACGGGCCTGTCCTTCTTCGCGCAGAACTGGTGGCAGTTGATGCTCTTCCGCTTCCTCGCCGCGCTAGGCATCGGCGGTGAATGGGCCGTCGGCTCGTCGCTGCTCTCGGAAACGTGGCCGAAGAAGTGGCGGCCGTGGGTCGCCGCCGTGCTGCAAACGGGCGTGAACCTCGGCGTCCTCCTCGCCTGCCTCACGACCTACCTGGCCGCGCTGCACCCGAACTATCACCCCAAGTGGGTCTTCCTCGTGGGCGTGCTGCCGGCACTGATGGTCTTTTGGATACGCCGCCACGTGCCCGAACCGAAGGAGTGGCACCGGGCGAAGGCTCTATCGCACGACCGTCCGCCGGGCATTGTAGATCTGTTCCGGGGCGAAGTGCGGCGCACCACCATCCTAACCATCATTGTGTGCGCTTGCGGACTGACAGCGTGGTGGGCGTTTCAGTTCTGGCACGCGCAACACCTGCGTAATCTGCCGGACTTGGCCGAGGCGGCGAAAACTGAGTTTGCCCGGCTGGCGCCGGGCGGGGATGAGGCAAAGTGGGTGGCTTCCTACAAACAGAAGATGGTCAGCCTCGCGTTCTTCGTGATCATCAGCGCGAGCATCTTTGGGAACTTCGCTGCGGCCGGTCTCGCGCGGCTGTTCGGCTACCGCCGTTCCATCGCGATCTGCTACACCGGCTTCTTCCTCGCGATGGGAGCGACGTTCATCCAGCCCCGCGGTTGGGAATCACTCGTGTGGTTTTGGTTCCCGCTGGTGGGCTTTTTCTCCGGCGTCTTTGGCCTGTTCACCATGTATCTGCCGCCGCTTTTTCCTACGCTGCTGCGCACCACGGGCGCAGGCTTCTGTTACAACATCGGGCGCATCGCCTCAGCCACGGGTGTCATCTTCTCCGGCTCGCTCGCCAGTGGCGGCGACTTCAAACGCACGCTGCTCTTCGCTGCGTGCCTCTTTGTGCCCGCCATCTTCGTCGCACTCATCCTGCCCGAGCCGAAAGACCTCGGCGGCCACGCAACAGAGACGGCATTGACCGCCACGGAATGAGGAATAATGCCACCCGGTTGGTCATCTTCCTGAAAGCCCCGCGTCCGGGCGCGGTCAAGACCCGGCTCGCGGAGGCGCTCGGGCCGAACGCCGCCTGCGCCGCGTATCGTCGGCTGGTGGAAACGCTGATCGACAACCTTGCCCCGCTGCCGCGTGTCGATCTCTGCTTCACCCCTGTCGAGGCGGCCGCAGAAATCAAACCGTGGCTCCGTCCCGGCTGGTCGGCCATTCCACAGGTCGGCGGTGATCTCGGCGAGCGCCTGCACGCCGCGTTTACCGAGCACTTCGCGACAGCCGGACAGAGCGTTGTCATCATAGGCTCGGACTGCCCCGACGTAACCGCCACGGATATCAAGGATGCCTGGCGAGCGCTGGAAAGCCACGATGTGGTGCTCGGCCCGGCGCTCGACGGCGGCTACTGGCTCATCGGCCTGCGTGCGCCGCAGCCGGCGCTGTTCGCCAACATCCCGTGGAGCACCGACCGCGTGTTCGGAGAGACAATGGCCCGCACCCGAGAAACCGGCCTGCGCGTGGCGCTGCTGCGCGAACTGAGCGACGTGGACACGGCGGCGGACTGGGAGCGGTGGCTAGCCAGGGAGGGATGAAATCTCCAGTTCCAAGCTCCCAGTTCCAGAGGAGCTCCCAATCTTAAGTTCCATCTCTCCGCTCAAGCATCAGGATACGGCCAGCCCAACCAACTGTGTTCGCCGCTCTGGGATTTGGAGCTTTTCTCCCCGCATCCTTTCGCCGCTAATCTCCGTATGCTCAACCTTGCCTTTGTCGGTCTTGGCTTCATGGCCGCCACGCACATTAAGGCACTGCGACAAGTGCCTGGCGTGCGCGTCGCCGCGCTCTGTAATCCCAGCGGCCGCCATCTGGACGGCGACTTTACCGGCGTTGCAGGCAACGTGGGCGACAACGCGCCGGTCCAACTAGAGTCGGGTAGCTTTAAGCCCTTTCGTGACTACACCGCGCTGCTCGCTGACCCCGCCATCCACGCCGTAGATATTTGCGCGCCCACGCTAGCGCACTCTAACCTCGCCATTGCCGCGCTGCGCGCGGGCAAGCACGTGCTCTGTGAAAAACCGCTGGCCCGCACCGCCGCGCAGGCCCGCGAAATGGCGGCGGTCGCGGCGGAGACGGGGCGCGTGCTCATGCCGGCGATGTGCCTGCGCTTCCTGCCCGAGTGGGTTTGGGTGCGCGCGGCCATCATCGACGGACGCTTCGGCCAAGTGCTTTCCGCGCGGTTCCGGCGGGTGGCAGAGCCGCCGGGCTGGGGCCAGCAAAACTTTCTCAACGGTGCGAAATCCGGCGGTGCGCTGCTGGATCTGCACATCCACGACACAGACTTCGTGCAGTTTTGCTTCGGCCGGCCACGCGCGGTGTATGCCACAGGCTACTCAAAGATTAGCGGTGCAATTGACCATGTCGTGACGACCTATGTGGTCGCCAGCGGCGCGATGGTTCACGCCGAGGGCGCGTGGTGCATGACGCCCGGCTTCGGTTTCAATATGAGCTACACCGTGAACTTCGAGCGTGCGACGGTGGACTATGACCTCGCACGCGGTGCCGACGCGCTCAAGCTCTACGAGGCCGGCCAGCCCGCGCAAACGCTCAAGCTCGGCCAACCCGACGGTTACGTCGGCGAGTTGCGGCATTTTGTCGAGTGCATCACAGCCGGCACGTCACCGACCGTGGTGACGGCGGCGGACGGCGTGAGCGCGATGGAAATTTGTGAGGCCGAGGAGCAATCCGTGCATACGCGGCAATGCGTTGAGCTGACGTGAAACCTCGCGCGCCTTTACGCTATCCCTTCGTCCTGGGCTGAGTTACAATTTCCACGCAGTCAGGCATGCCATCATGAGCACCGCCTACTGCGACTGGTTTGCACACTAGAGACATCTGTGGAAATATTACTTCGCCATGAGAAAACTCGTTGTCGGAGATGTGCGGTTCGCCAAAGAAAAGCTGACCGCCCCGGGCAATGCGCAGGCCATGCTCAAAATTATCCAACCGCATCACATCGCGACCAACCTGTAACCACTCCATGACCTCCCTCACCTTTCCCTTCAACGAAGCCCAGGTTCGCGCGCTCAAAGTCGGCGACGAAGTTTCCATCTCCGGCATTGTCTTCACCGGGCGCGACGCCGTGCACAAGTATCTGCATGAGGGCGGCACGCTGCCGCCGGGCGTCTCGTTGCGCGACGGCATCATTTACCATTGCGGGCCAGTAATGATGAAGCAGCCGGACGGCTCCTACATATGCACTGCCGCCGGTCCGACCACTTCAATCCGCGAGGAGCCGTATCAGTGGCAGATCATCCGCGACTTCGGCGTGCGCGGCGTCATTGGCAAGGGCGGCATGGGCGATAAAACGCTCGCGGCCTGCCGGGAACATGGCTGCGTTTATCTGCACGCAGTTGGTGGCGCAGCACAAGTGCTGGCCGAGTGCGTGAAGAAAGTTCGCAACGTGTATTTCGCCGAGGAGTTCGGCTCCCCCGAAGCCATCTGGGAGCTGGCTATCGAGAATTTCCCCGCCGTCGTCACGATTGATTCGCACGGCAACTCGTTGCACAAGGAAGTCATGACTGCCAGCAGCGCGACGCTGGCCAAGCACCTCGCCCCGACTCATTGAAAAGCGACCGGCCCGGAGGACTACTCGAGATGCTTCATTTCTGTCATGGTGCGACACGGCGACTACAATTCGCTGTTGCAGCCTCCCTGCTTGCCTGCCCATTAGGCTCCGCCGCCGCCGCCGACACCTCGGCGATGACCACCGCCAAGCCGCTCGCGCCGCAGCAAGCCCTCGCCTCGCTTCAAATCGAAGCCGGCCTGCGCGTCGAACTCGCCGCCAGCGAACCGCGCACCGCCTCGCCTGTCGCGCTCGCCTGGGATGAACGTGGCCGGATGTTCGTCGCCGAGAATCGTGGTTATCCCGTCGGCCCCGGCAGCAACCAACCACCCGCCGGCATCATCGCCATGCTGGAAGACACCAACGGCGACGGCACTTACGACCAACGCACCGAGTTCGCCACCGGCCTCACTTTCCCGAACGGCCTGATGTGCTGGCGCGGCGGCCTCATCGTCACCTGCGCCCCGGACATTTTTTACCTGAAGGACACCGACGGCGATGGCCGGGCCGACGTGCGGCGCGTCCTCTTCACCAGCTTCGGCACCAGCAGCACCACGCAGCTCCGCGTAAGCCATCCCACGCTCGGCCTCGACGGCTACGTCCACGTCACCAGCGGACTCGTCGCCAGCAAGGTCACCTGTCCCGAGCATCCCGGGCGCGGCACCATTGACCTCCCGCGCGGCGACGCCCGCTTCCACCCGGACACGTTGGAAATCGAGCCGTGGCCCGGCATCGGCCAGTTCGGCCTCGCGTTCGATGACTTCGGCCGCAAGTTCATCTGCTCGAACCGCAACCCGCTCCAGCACGTCGTCCTGCACCCGCGCTACCTCAAGCGCAACCCGCACCTCGCCTTCTCCGACACCGTGCAGGACGTCGCCCCGCCCGGCGACGCCGCGAAGGTTTGGCCGCTGAGCGCGGACCACACCACCGCCGCGTTCATGCCCAGCCTGATGAGCACGCCGCACGCGGGCACGTTCACCAGCGCGTGCGGCATCAGCCTGTGGCGCGGCGGCGCGCTGCCGGCCGCTTTCGCGAACAGCGCCTTCATCTGCGAACCCGCGCAAAACCTCGTGCAGCGGCAAGTCCTCTCGCCCGACGGCCCCACCTTCAAGTCCGCGCCCGCCACGCCCGGCCGTGAATTCCTCGCCAGCGCCGACACCTGGTTCCGCCCCGTCTTCAGCGCCACCGGCCCGGACGGCGCGCTCTACATCTGCGACATGTATCGCAAGGTGATTGACCACCCGCAGTATCTCCCCGAGTTCATCCGCGGCAGCCTCGACTACGAGGCGGGCAAAACGATGGGGAGAATTTATCGCGTCGTGCCGGCGAATCTGAAATCGCCAATTCCGAATTCCAAATTGAACCTCGCCGCCGCGAGCACAAAGGAACTCGTCGCCAAGCTGAATGATGCGAATGGGTGGGTGCGGAGCACGGCGTTCCGGGTGTTGACCGAACGCGGTGACAAAGCTGCAACGCCGTTCTTGGAAGCGACCATTGTTAAGCCGGGCAACTCAACGCCCGAGGCACGGGCATGCGCGCTGCATTTGCTGCAACAACCGAGCAGTGGAAGCACTCTCCTGCCCCAGCTTCTGCACACGGCGCTGCACGACAAGAGCCCGGCAGTTCGAGAGCAGGGCATCGCACTCATGGAGTCAGCCAAAGGAATGGCCTCGCTAGTGGACGGTTTCACGATGATGACGGCCTCTGACACGAGTCCGCGAATCCGATTTCTCAATGCGTTGGCTATCGGCCAGTCGGAGAACGATGGTCTAGCAGCCACAAATCTTGCGCTGTTGGCTCTGAACGTTGGTAGTGATCGCTGGAGTCGCGCGGCGGTTCTGATTTCGGCCGGCAAACGCGTTGACCCGTTCTTCAAGACCTATGTCGAGCTCATTCCCGCAGCGAAGAATGATGCACGCGCCCTCATGAACGACATTGGACAGTTGCTTGCCAGCGCCCATACCAGCGAGCAACTGCGCGAATCGTTAGGCTTGTGTCTGACGAGAATGAAGCCGGGCGAATCCCGACTCCAATCCGCCTTCGCCACCGGCCTTGGCAATGGCGCGCGCGCCAAGGGACTCGGCAAGGATGGCCGTTCCGCCCTCGTGACAGTCGCGTCGGCGAACCCTGACATCGCGCGCCGCCTCGGCGAGCTGTTCGCCGCCGCCAGCAAGACCGTCGCGACCGCCTCCGCGCCCACGCCCGAGCGGCTCGCCGCCGTTGACCTCCTCGCTCACAGCGACTTCGCCACCGCCGGGGCGTCCTTGCAGTCGCTCATCGCGCCGCAGGTGCCGAACGAGTTGCAGGCCGCCGCCGTGCGCGCGTTGAGCCAGTTGCCCGGCGCGCAGGCCGGCGAGTGGTTCGTCGAGCGCGAGCGCTGGCGCAGCTACACCCCGCCCGTCCGCGACGCCGTCCTCACCGCGATGCTCTCCCGGCCCGCGCTCCAGCTCGCGCTGCTCGGGGCCGTCGAGCAGGGCGTAGTGCAGCCGTGGGCCGTGCCCGCGAACCGCCGCACCCCGCTGCTCAAGCACAAGGACGCCGCCGTGGCCGCCCGCGCCACGAAAGCCTTCCAGCCCCAAGCCGCCGCCGACCGCATGAAGGTCTATGAGGAACACAAGGCCGTGCTCGCGCTGCCCGCGAACGCGAAGAACGGCAAGGCCGTCTTCGTGAAAACCTGCGCCGCCTGCCACCAGTTCGCGGGCGAGGGCGCGCGCGTCGGCCCCGAGCTGACCGGCGTCCGGCTCCAGCCCGCCGAGGCCATCCTCCTGCACATCCTCGTGCCCGACGCGGAGATTTACCCCGGCTTCACCGCCTACGAAGTGGAGACCAAGGACGGCCGCTCCCTCACCGGCCTGCTCACCTCCGACACGCCCACGAGCGTCACCCTCCGCGCCGCGCAAGGCGTGGAGGAAACCATCCTCCGCGCGAACGTCGCCAAGCTCACCAGCAGCAGCACCTCGCTCATGCCGAACGAACTGGAGAAGACGATGACCCGTCAGGAATTGGCGGACTTGATGGCGTTTCTGAAAGGGCAATAACGGGACCCTCTCGCTCAGGTAGCACCCGTGGCCAAGGGACGCCACGTTCCAAGGCGGCCAAAACTTCTCTTGCGCGGCGGCGTGGCCGGGATGAGAGTCCCGTCAGCCCATACCAGCCATGACAGCGCATCCTCAGCCTCCCATCCGGCGTGCTGACGCCGGATTCACCCTCATCGAACTGCTCGTCGTCATCGCCATCATCGCGATCCTCGCGGGGATGCTGTTGCCGGCGTTGTCGAAGGCCAAACTCAAGGGAAAGCAGGCGGCGTGCACGAGCAACAACAAGCAGCTCGGTATCGCATTCAAAATTTACATGGATGACTTCAACGGCTTCTTCCCCATCCACAATAACTGGGGCAACCTCGGTGGCGCAACCGGCCAACACCCGCAGGGCCTTGAGGGAGGGAACGTTCATGAAACCAACCGCGTCTTCAACCGCTACGTAGGGAAAGCGGAGGCCTTCCGCTGTCCGTCCGACAACGGCGATGCCCGTTGGAACGGTGCCAATCCGCAAGTTGATAACTGCTATTGGGCGTGGGGCAACAGCTACTCCGACCAGTGGAACACCGACCGCTACCAAATCCGCCGGGTCACCGGCTCAGACATGGCCGGCAACAAGCCGATGAATGAGGTCGAGATGACCCAACCGGCCAACAAGTTCGTCCTCGCGGACTGGATCTGGCACAAGGATCGGGGGGTGACCGTGAAGAAAAACCAGTGGCACAACTACTCGGCGGAAAAACGCACAGTCACGCTTTTTGGTGACGGACATGTGGAGTTTTTCAGGTTCCCCGATGCTTGGTTCACTTGGACGACTCAGCCGCCCGACCCGGCCAACGGCTTTTGGTGAGCCGCCTCTCAGCCCGCCGGAGCCGTCTCGATCCGCCCCGCTTCCATCCGCAGGCGCACGTCCGCCAGTTGCTCCGCCTCGCGCCGGCTGTGGGTGATGTGCAAGGCGGTGAGGTTCAGCTCACGTTGCAGCCGCTTCAGTAACGCCGCGAGATCGTCGCGCAGTTCCTCGTCCAGCGCGGAGAGTGGTTCGTCCAGCAGCAGCACGCTGGGTTTGGCCGCCAACGCGCGGCCCAACGCCACGCGCTGGCGCTCGCCGCCGGAGAGGTTTTGCGGCAGCCGGTCCAGCAGGTGCGCGACGCCGAGGTGTTCGGCCAGCTCCTTCACCCGCGCGGTGATTTCCGCCCCGGGCCGTTTCCGAATCGCCAGCGCGAAGCCGATTTGCTCGCGCACGGTCATCGTCGGAAACATCGCGCCATCCTGCGGCACGTAGCCGATGCCGCGCTCGCCAGGCGGCAGATCCGTCACGTCGCGTTCGCCAATGAACACGCGTCCGCCTGACGGCTGGCGCAGGCCGCAGAGGATTTCGAGCAGGGTCGTCTTGCCGCAGCCCGTGCGCCCCATGAGCACGCCGTAGCTCCCTGCCGGCACAGTGAAGGAGACGGCATCAAGCCGGAACGCGCCGGCGTGCCAGGAAACGGCGTCGAAGCGGATCATTGCCGACCTCCCGAAGCAGTCAGCGTCCCGCGTTCACCATTCAGCGCGTTCGCCCAAGCGTCACCCGCCCGCACCGAACCCTGAAACTTGGAGGCTAAACCCTTTCTCATACCTCTTCCCCCAGCCACTTCACCGCCGCGAGCACGCCCATGGCGCATAGCACCATGAGAAGGCTCACGGCCACGGCGGCTTCGAGGTTGCCCACGCTGAGTTCGAGCCAAACAGTTGTGGGCAGCACCTCGGTTTTCATGCGCGTCGCCCCCGCGAAAACAAGGATGGGGCCAAACTCGCCGAGGCTGCGCGCCCATGCCACGCTCGCAGCGGCGAACATCCCCCGCCGCGCCGCCGGCAACGTCACCAACCAAAACGCCTGCGCCCGTGTGCAACCCAGCGTCATCGCCACGTCCTCAGGCCGCGCCGAGAGATGGTCGAACGTGTGCCGCATCGTCCGCACCGCAAAGGCCGCGCCAATGGTGAATTGTGCGAGCACGACACCGTAGACCGTGTAGGTGAATGTCACCGTGGCCGACTCGATGAACTTACCAAAGCCCGTTTGAAAGAGGATGAGCAAGCACAGCCCCATGACCATCGGCGGCAGGACGATCGGAATGTCCAACGCGGCCTCGACAACGTGCTTGCCGGGAAAGCGCGCCCGCGTCAGCAAGTAACCCACCGGCACCGCCAGCAGCAGCGAGAGCAACGCCGTAACCGTGCAGGTCACGAGACTCAGGACGACGGAGTATTGGATTTCCCGCTTGCCCAACGCGGCGAAGAGCTTGTCCGGCGTGGTGTAACCGGCGGTAGCTACCAGCATTGCCACGAGGAACAGCAGATACAAGCCACCCACCACGCTCAGGGCGAGCCAGAACGGGGAAACGCGTTGCGCGGGCAGAGCCATTGGCACCGACGCTCAAAGTTCACCGCCCAAACCTCAAGCGAAAACCGATCGACCCTCGGGCAGGACTCTGCGACACCGGCGTTGACGCGCCGCCCACCATGCTTAAGCTTGGCCCTACTGGATTGACCCTTTTCAACTCACAGCCCTCACCTGTCTATGCCTACGAAGCCTGAAGCCAAATCTCCTGACCCAAAAGCCGCCGAAGCCAAGGCCATCTCCGTCAGCAAGCAGCGCGACCTCGATGCCGCCATCTCCACCATCACCAAAAGCTACGGCGATGGCGCCATCATGCGGCTCGGTGCTGCCACCGCGCAGCGACAGATCGAGGTCATCCCGACGGGCTCACTTGCCCTAGACCTTGCGCTGGGGGTTGGCGGTGTGCCGCGCGGCCGCGTCATTGAGATTTTCGGCCCGGAGTCCTCCGGCAAGACCACGCTCATGCTCCACGTCATTGCTCACGCGCAGCGGGCCGGCGGCCTGGCGGCGTTTATTGACGCGGAACACGCGCTCGATCCCGGCTACGCCAAGAAGCTCGGCGTGAACCTTGACGACCTGCTTGTCTCCCAGCCCGACTCCGGCGAGGAGGCGCTCACCATCTGCGAGACCCTCGCACGCTCAAACGCCCTCGACGTGATCGTAGTGGACTCTGTCGCCGCGCTGGTGCCCAAGGCTGAGTTGGAGGGCGAGATGGGTATGGCAACCATGGGCATGCAAGCGCGGCTCATGTCGCAGGCCTTGCGCAAGCTCACCGCACTGCTCAACAAGGGCAAAACCACCTGCATCTTCACCAACCAGCTCCGCGAAAAGGTCGGCGTCATGTTCGGCAACCCAGAGACCACGCCCGGCGGCAAGGCGCTGAAATTCTACGCCAGCGTGCGCCTGGATATCCGCCGCAAGGACACGCTTAAGGACGCCGCCGGCAACGCCACCGGTAACCACGTCCGCGTGAAGGTGGTTAAGAACAAGGTCGCCCCGCCCTTCGCCGAAGCCGAATTCGACATCATCTACAATCACGGCATCGACAAGGAAGGCAGCATTCTCGACGTGGGCATTGAGAACGGTGTGGTAGAAAAGAAAGGCGCGTGGCTGCAATTTGCCGGCGACCTCATCGGTCAGGGTAAGGAAGCCGCCAAGCGGGCTCTCGTAGACAAGCCCGAACTCGCCAAGAAAATTGTCGACGCCATCCTTGCCAAGCGCACCGCCCCGGCGCCCACAGCGTGATCAAGTGGCGGCTCGGCTTTGCCGCCATTTGTCCAGGCCCACGGCGGCGATGATGAGGCCGCCGATGATGATTTCCTGCATGTAACTCGGCCAATCCATGTATTGGCTGCCAGTGCGCAGGACCGCCATCGTCAGCGCGCCAATCATCGCCCCAAGAATGCTACCCGTGCCGCCGCTTAGGCTAGCGCCGCCAATGACCACGGCCGCGATCACATCGAGTTCCAGCCCGATGGCGGAGGTCGGGTCACCCTGTTGCAAGCGGCTCAACAACATGACGCCCGCGAGGCCGAAGAGCATCCCGGCCAGCGCGTAGATGGCGAGCTTCGTCGTCCGGACGCGGATGCCGCAAAGCCGGGCCGTGGCCTCATTCGAGCCGATGGCAAAGATGTGCCGGCCAAAGACTGTCTGCCGCATCACCACCGCCATCACCACCGCGAGCGCGACGGCCACCCATACGCCCGGCGGCGGCAACGCGCCCAGCGGGTCGGGATCCGTCATCAGCGTGCCAATGTTAGATTCTTTGAAGTTCACGGTCTGGTTGCCGGCCAGCCACTTCGCCACGCCGCGCGCGGCGCCCAGCATCCCGAGCGTCACGATGAACGGCGTAAGCCGAAACGCCGCAACCAACGCCCCGTTTAGCGCGCCGACGAACGCCCCACCCGCAAGGCACGCCGCCAGCACGCCTGGCAGTCCCACGCCCTTTTGGATGAGTAATGCTCCTGCGACCGTGGAAAGCGCCACGACGGAGCCGACGCTGAGGTCGATTCCCGCGCTCACGATAATCATGGTCATTCCCAACGCTGCGAGCGCTACCACGACAGTCTGCGTCAGCACGGTCTTGAACGTGGCCAGGGACAAAAATGCCTTTAGGCCATCATAATTGGACTCGCGCACCGCCTGCAGAAATCCGCTGAAACCCTTCAGGCCCGCCGCCTGCATTTGCTCCGCCGCGTCTTTCCATGCAAGCAGTCCGATGAACAACAACACGACGGCTGCAAGGATAAGCGCCGGGCCGAAGCTGGCAAAGAGGCGGACAAGAAGTGGGCGTTGGGTGGAAGTGTCCATATGCGGTTAGTGACCAATCGCCGCCGCGATAATTTCGTGTTCCGACCACTCCACCGCCGGGCGAGTCGCGACCAGTTCGCCGCGGCACATCACGCCAATGGTGTCGCAGACGCCAAGCAACTCGGGCAAGTAGCTGCTAATGAAGAGCACGGCCTTGCCCTGCGCAGCTAGTTCTCCAATGAGGCGGTAGATGTGCGCCTTGCTCCCCACGTCAATGCCGCGGGTCGGCTCGTCGAGCAAAAGGATGCGAGCGTCGTGATGAAGCAGCCGACCGAGGGCAATCTTTTGCTGGTTACCGCCGGAAAGTTCGCCGATGGGCTGCTCCGGCCCACGCGCACGGACATCGAGACGCGTCATCCACTCACGCGCGGCGGCGTGCTGACGACGCGAGGAGAGCAGGCCAAACCGCGTGAAAGGTCCAAGGCGCGTGGGGGTGAGATTATCCGCAACCGAGCGGTTGAGCATGAGGCCCTCCTCCTTACGATTTTCCGAGAGCAGGCCAAGGCCGGCCCGGAGGCTGTCCGCGGGACTTCGGGTGGCAATCGAAGAGAAGATACCTTCTTGGGATGGCTGGTCGCCGATGGCTGAAGGTTCTTTAGCAGTTGGCGAATGGCGAGCAGGAGGCACACATTCCGCTGGAATGTTGCCACACACACAGACCTCTCCAGCCGCAAGTTCGTCCAGGCCAAAGACCGCGCGCGCCGTCTCCGTGCGGCCAGCTCCAATGAGGCCGGCGAGGCCAAAAATTTCGCCGGCCCGGAGTTGCAGATTGACCCGCCGGGGCTTGGTGCGGCCAGCTAGCTCCTTCACCTCCAGCACGGGCGCGCCCAACGCGTGCGGTGTGCGCGGGTAAATGTCCTTCAGCTCGCGGCCCACCATAAGGCGGATGATGTCCTCGACGCGCACGACGGCCATGTCGCCGGAACCAACAGTTTCACCGTCACGGAGAACCGTGTAGCGCTGGCATACGCGCTGGCACTCCTCTAGGAAGTGGCTGATGTAAATCACGCTCACGCCGCGCGCACAGAGCCGCCCGATGACGCGGAAGAGGTTCTCCGTGTCCAACTGCGTAAGACTACTGGTCGGCTCGTCCATGATGAGCACCTTCGGCTCGCGCACGAGCGCGCGGGCGATCTCGACCAACTGCTGCTGCGCGATGGGGAGCGTGTTAACGGGCGCGGCAAGCGGGAGTTCGGCCTGCTGAAGTTGCTCCAGCGCGTGGCGGGCCAGGTTATGGCGTTGCGCACGGTCCAGCCAGCCGAAGCGCGCCGGTTCCTCGCCGAGCAGGATGTTCTCCTCCACGCTCAGGTGCGGCGCGAGGTTTAACTCCTGATAGATCATCGCGATTCCGCATTCGCGAGCGTGAAGCGGATCCGCCGGGCGGAACGGCTGCCCATCCAGAGTGATGTTCCCTGCATCGGGCTGGTACGCGCCAGAGAGGATCTTCATCAGTGTGCTCTTGCCTGCGCCATTCTCGCCGATGAGCGCGTGCGCCTCGCCGGGCGCGACGGACAACGCCACGTTGCGCAGGGCCTGCGTCGCGCCGAAGGCCTTCCGCACGCACGCCATTTCGAGACGAGCAACGGAAGTGAGGTTGGGCGGTAAAGCCGGCATTTGCGTGGGACGAATGTGGGTGAAAGCCCCGGCGCAGGCAAGGCAACGGACACGAAGCCGCCCGCGTCAAGGCTCTGCGAGCACCTCGATCACCTTCGCGCGGATCGCGGCGTAGTCGGCGTCGCCCTTTAGGAACTGGCCGCCCGGATGGATGTGGCGGATGACCCCGCGCCGATCGAGCAAAAAGGACACGCTGGTAAAGGCGCGCTCATGGCCGTCGAGCCACCAGTGCCGCAGCGTTTGCCAGTCAAGATCAACAGCCACGGGGAATTTGAAGCCTAGCTCAGCTGCATGCCCCGCCACCTGCGCAGGATCCAGCGGCGTGCGGACTTTGTGGTGATAAACGCCGACGACTTGCAGGCCCCGCCCGCCAAACTCGGTGTGAAACTCGTTCAAGGCAGGGGCAGTTGTACGGCAAAGCTCGCAATTTGGGGCCGTCCACCAGCGCACCAACACGGCTTTGCCCCGCAGTTGCTTCAAAGAGAGCGGCCCGGAATTCTGCCAATGCGCAAGCTGCCACTCCGGCGCGGGCCGGCCAATCAACGGGTCGGCGGCGCGGGCGGCGGGTCGGACGCTGAGCCAAGTCAGGCTAGCCAGCAAGTAGCGACGGCGGTTCACACCCCGTATTCTGACCGATGCCCTCCGCAAGCGCAATGCAGCCACGCGTTGGCGTGAAAGGCATTTTCAAGCCGTCGCGCTTCGCTACAGTCCGCGCCGTGACAACGGAGCGCCGCCCCCTGCCGTGGGTCGAATACACCGAACTGACCGCGCTGTTCCTCATCCAAGGGGCGGCGATGGGTATGTGGCTCGTGCCCTTGAGCACCGTGCTGGACGCGCACGGACAGCAAGCCATCAAGCCATTTGCCTTTGCGGCCTCAGCGGTGGCGGCGTTCATCTCTCCGCTTTTCTTTGGCGCGATGGCAGACCGGCAAACCTCGCCGATCAAGATCCTGCGTTGGCTGTCCGTCGCCACCGCCGCCTCCATGGCGTTGGCCTCATTGGCTATTCAATGCGGCTGGAGCCCTTGGCTCGTGCTGGCCTTCATTCAACTCCACGCGCTGTGCTCATCCCCCACGTGGAGCATCGCATCCTCCGTAGTTTTCTCCCGACTACGCGATGCGAAGCGCGAGTTTGGTCCCATCCGCGCGGTGGCTACGCTGGGCTGGATGGCCGGCTGCTGGCTCGTCAGTGCGCTCAATGCCGACGCCTCGCCCCGCGCCGGCTACAACGGCGCCCTCACTTGGCTAGTCGTGACCGCCTTCACTTTCCTATTGCCCGAGGTGAACGCACCCCAGGTGACCGGCAAGACGACGCTCCGCGAACGGCTTGGCCTTGACGCGCTTACGCTCCTCAAAAACCACGACCACCGCGTCGTGTTCATTACCGCTGCGTTGTTTAACATCCCGCTTGCGGCGTTTTATCCCTACACGCCACCGCACCTGAAAGAGCTTGGCCTCGGACACACCACTGCGTGGATGACCCTCGGCCAGGTGACGGAAATCTTCGCGATGCTTTTCCTCGCACGGCTGCTAACCAACTGGCGGCTTAAATGGATTCTCGCTACGGGCCTTGGCTTCGGCGTGCTGCGCTTCGTGCTCTCCGCACTCGATGCTAAGACGTGGATTCTCCTCGGCATCGCGCTGCACGGTTGCTCGTTCACTCTGGTCTTCATCACGGCGCAGATCTACCTCGATCAATGTGTGGACCCGGCGTGGCGCACGCGGGCGCAGGCCCTCATGTCACTGATGACCAGCGGCGTGGGGAACCTCATTGGTTACCTCGGCGTGGGCGCTTGGTTCACCGCCAATGCCCGGCCCGCTGGCGAAAACTGGCCGGTCTTCTGGAGTGGCCTCGCTGTATCTGTCGCCGCCGTGCTGGCCTACTTCCTCCTCGCGTATCAGGGAAAGGGCGCGAGACCAGCAATCACGAAAAGCGTCACAGCCCCAGCTTCTTAAATCGGCTTTTCACTTCCTTAAAATGGAAGTTCAACGAGCAGAGCGCTTCGAGTTCACCTTGCTTGAAATGCTTCGCCACCGCGGGATCGGCTTTGAGCTCGGCGAGGAAGTCCGCGTCGTCGCGGCCGGCGTGCTTCACTTCCCAGGTCTTCATCGCGCCGGTTTGCACGAGGTGATACGCCTCCTCGCGGGTCAGGCCTTTCTTGATGAGGGCGAGCAGGACGGTTTGGCTGTTCCACATGCCGAGCGAGAGGCCGAGGTTCTTCTTCATGTTCGCGGGATACACAACGATGCCTTCCATCAGGCGCGTGAGCAGGCCGAACATGTAGTCGAGCAACGTGCAGGAGTCGGGGAAGATGATGCGCTCGACGCTGCTGTGGCTGATGTCGCGCTCATGCCAGAGGGCGACGTTTTCCAGCGCGGCGACGGCGTTGCCGCGTAACACGCGGGCGAGGCCGGTGAGGCGTTCCCACGTGATGGGGTTGCGCTTGTGCGGCATGGCGCTGCTGCCTTTCTGGCCTTTGGTGAAGGGCTCTTCGGCTTCGAGCACCTCGGTGCGCTGCAAATGACGGAACTCCACCGCCCAACGCTCAATGCTCGCACCGACGAGGGCCATGGTGAGTTGGAACTCCGCATGGATGTCGCGTTGGACGACTTGGGTGGCGATGGGTGCAGGGTGGAGTCCGAGCTTCTTGCAGACGTAAGCCTCGACGCGCGGCGAGAGGTGGGCGCTGGTGCCGACAGCACCGGAGATTTTTCCTACGGCCACGACGTGGCGGACAGCTTGGAGCCGACGGAGGGCGCGGGTGAACTCATCGTGCATGAGCGCGAGCTTGAGGCCGAAGGTGGTGGGCTCGGCTTGGATGCCGTGGCTGCGGCCGATGCAGGGGGTGAGCTTGTGTTCTTTGGCGCGACGCGCGATGACGGGCAGGAGTTTCTGCACGTCGGCGATGAGCAGGTCGGCGCTCTGCCTCATCTGCACGGCGTAACAGGTGTCGCCCACGTCGCTGCTGGTGAGGCCGAAGTGGAACCAGCGGCTGGCCGGGTCGTTGATGGCCTCGGCGACAGCGGTGGTGAAGCCGATGACGTCATGGTTAAGCGTCTTTTCCAGCTCACGCTGACGAGCAACGAGGCCCGGCAGGTCGGCGAACCACTTGTCGCAGCCGGCCTTGATTTTGGCGAAGTCCCGCCGGGGCACGATGCCCTCCTTCGCGAGCGCTTCGCTGGCGAGGAGTTCGATTTGGAGCCAGAGGTTGAGCTTGTTTTCGTCCGTCCAGATGGCCCGCATTTCGGGGCGGGAATAGCGCGTAATCATGCCCCCGCATGAAACCGTAAAATCGGCGGGGGAAAAAGAGGAAACCGCAAGCGGGCAACTCAGTGCTTAAAGCGAAACTCCGCCGAAGTGAGCAGACCCCACGCCAGCTCTTGCAAGACGGCGGGTTTATCTTTTTCACGAGCGGCGAGCTGCTTCTGCACCAGGGCGACCTCACCCTGGGTCGGAAACCGCGTGAGCACGCTGAGGTAAAGCTCCTCCGCCAGCGCGCGGGCGTCGGCAAGTTTGCCGAGGCGAGCAGTAAGGTTCTCACTGCTGGGCGCGAGCCAGCCCCTTACAATACTGCCATTATTCAGGAAGAGCGCCTGATCAGCCGTGGCAAAGAAAGCGTCCTGCGGCTCGCCGGCCCCTGCGCCAAACAACGGCGCAAAGCCCGCCGCACCGCCTTTGAGCTTGTCCCAAGTGTATTGCTCCGCCGCCTTTGCGCGCTCGGCCAGCCGCGCGGAGTCAGTCCGGTTCGCGTCGTTGGACGGCGACTGCTTGTCAAATTCTACTGCGCCCTCCTGCTCGTACACGCCGACCACACCCACCGCGCGCATCATGCTCCACGCGAGCTGCTCAGGCGTAAGCGCGGCGAATGCGCCGACCGCGAAGGCGTTCTCTAAGATAGGCGCGAGTTTGTCCGTAGCCTCGCCTAGCGCCTTCGTGTCAGCAGCGAGCTGGGTTTCCAGCACGGCGGACTGCGCACCAGCAGCGGAATTTACGTCTGAGCCGGACGCGCCAGAGCGCTTCGCCAGCGTGGCCTTCGCTCGGTCAATCTCGGTCTTGATCCGGTCGCACTCGGCAATCGCCCGAGCCGTCTCCAACTGCCGGCCGACGTGCTTGACGGCAGCCCGAATGTCCTGCCATCGAGTCGTGGCGGCAATCAACTCCACATCGAGCGCGAGGAGCTTGGCGTCCTCGGCCGCCCAACGGGCGCGTGCGGGGTTCATAGTCGCCTCGGCGGACGCAAGCCGCTCACGCATCGGCTTGGCAGCAGTGTCTTTGCTTGTCACGTCCTTCGCGGCGGCCTCAATTTCCTTGTTCAAGTCAGCGAGGCGGGCCTTGAGCTTGTCCAAGCTGGCGGCGAGTTCTTTGTCGCCCGGCAGTTGGGAGAGAGCTTCGTCGAGCTTCGCTTGCGCGTCCTGCAAGGACTTGCGGGCATCACGCTTCCTCGCCAGTTCACGCCCAGCATCGCGATGCGCATTGATGGCGGGGTCGCAAACTTTACAAACCTCGGCGAAGGCGGCGTTAGTCTTTGCGAGTTCGTCTACGACCGGTTGCATCGCCTTTTTCTGCGCAGCGATGCGCTCCTCGATTTGCTTGAGCTCGGCTAAACCAGCCGCGACCTCGTTGGAAAACTGCCGCTGCCTGGCCTCCAACAAAGGAATCCACGTCGCAGCAAGCCCACGGGGCGAACTCATACCCGACGGGAGCTCAAAACTACGTCCATACGCGCGCGTCAGCGCCAACTCGCGCAGAAAGGCACGCGTATCGTAGCCCCCGGCGGCAAACTCGTTGGCCAGCAAATCCAACAACGCGGGATACATGGCGGGATTCTGCGAGTGCAGTTCATCCACGGGTGCGACGAGTGGCCGGCCCATGAGCAAGGCCCATAGACGGTTGACGATATTGCGATTGAAAGCGCGGTTGTTCGACCCAGTCGCAACCTTTGCTAGCTCGGCCCGGCGATTGAACTTAGGCACAGGCCGGAGATTCTTATCCTTCGCATCGGGTAGCACGACGTATTCGGTAAACCGCGGGAAAATCGGCTCAGGCAATTGCGCACCACCAGGCAGGCGAGGGCGCGTCGCGCCTGACTCCTTCGTGAAGACGGACGCGAAGGTCACGTCGCCCTCAGCCTTCTCGGCAACAAAAGCTTTTTTATCGTGGTCCCGCGTGAAGAGGTAGGTGCGGTTGAAGAAGGCGAACAGGCCGTGGTAATCACGCTGGAGATAATCGGGCACGTTCGGATGATCATGACATTGCGCGCAGGCGAGATTCATGCCGAAGAAAATACGGCCCGTGTCACGCGTGAGCAGATTAGGGTCAGCCTCGCGGTCGAGATTAAAACGCGCGGCCACGCGATTCGCCTCGTCAACCCCATCAGCAGCGAGGATTTCGCGGGCAAGGTGGTGCCACGGCTTGTTCGTGAGGCAGGACTGAAACAGGAACTGCTGCCACGCCCCCACGTTCACGTGCTTTTGCGGGCGGCGCTCCATCAGCGTGAGGTCGAAGAAAATTGCGAGGTGACGCGCGTGCTGCGGCGTGGTGAGCAAACGGTCCACGAGCCGGGGGCGTTTGTCAGGGGCGGGGTCGGCGAAGAAGGTTCGTGCCTCGTCGGCAGTAGGAATCATCCCGGTCAGATCGAGATGTGCGCGGCGGAGAAAGTCCGCATCGCTCGCGGGCGGCGTCAGTGGCCCGGCGAACTCGGACTCGATGAGGGTGTCAATGCGCTCATGCAGTGGGGCTGGCCCCAACACGGGTGGCAAAGATTTAGGGGCAGCCGCGGCAGAAACAACAAACCAGCAAGCGACAGCGACAAAGCCGGCGGCAGCACTCGAACAGAGGCGAGGTTTGAAATAGGCGCACGGCATGGCGGCGAGCGATGGTAACCCCAGTTTTAGAGGCGGGGCCGCGAAGGACTATTCACACTCGACCTGAGTCCAAACGAGAGACTTGGCGGGAATCACTCTTAATGACCGTTGGGACAAGCGTCCTCGCAAGCCTCGGTTGGCAAGCAGTTCTCAAACTAATCGATTTTGATCAGTGAAACGCTGCTCGCGCGGACGGCCGAGCCGCCTTGCCAGAGCTGCTCCATCGTTACTTTGTCCCGATGGCATATAGGTTCGCTTGGCCGCGCAAGTAGAGTCGGCCGCCCGAAACAGCCGGCGACGCAGTGAATTGGTCGGAGAGCTTGTTTTTCCCAAGGATTTCCAGCGTCTCGCCGGGCTTCACGACCGTGAACGTGCCATCTTTCGCCGTGAGGATGAGCCGTCCGGCGGCAATGACCGGCGAGGCGCGGTATGTCTGGGCGTGGGCACGATCGGAAAAAAACTGTTTTCCAGTCTTCGCATCCAAGCAAGTAAGCACGCCGTTTTCACGGCAGAGAAACACGCGGCCATCAAACACAACGGGTGAGGGCACATCCGGCGTGCCGTTGGCGACCCGCCACACTTCCCCCTTGCTGCCCGCGCTGAGCACGCCGCTGGCGTCCGGCGCGATGGCGACCACTGCGCCGTTTTTGGCAGTGGGGATTACGATGAGGTCCGCAACCGCGACGGGCGAGGTGACAAAACGCAGCGTGGCATTGTAGCGATCCTTGGGATTCAGATCGCCAAGCCGCCAAACCTCCTTGCCGTCGGCAAGGCTGTGCGCGATTGCGTAGTCATTTCCGTGTGTGATGAGGCGGGCGTCACTGCCGCGCACCCAGAGGCAAGGCGTGGCATAAGAGTTGAGACACTCCGCCTTGCCGTCGCTGGGGCGGTTGACCTTCCAAACTTCCTGGCCGGTCGCGGCGTCAAGCGCGATGACAGCCTGCTGGCGCGGGTGAATGAGTTGCAGGTAAAGCCGCCCTTCGTGCAGCACGGGCGTGGTATGCATGCCAAAGTCATAGCTGAACTTGCCGTATCGCTCCTGCGCGTTGAAGCGCCAGACTTCCTTGCCACTGAAGTCAAATGCTGCGAAGTCCCCGCTGCCGACCAGCGCGAAAACGAGCTTGCCGTCGGTGCAGGGCGAGGGAGAAGCGCTGTTGCCCTCGCCGCCACGCGCTTTGGAGCTGCCTTCACCCAGTTTACGCTGCCAGCGAGCCTTGCCGTCTGTGCCGAGGCAAAGCAGCACGAGTTCGTTGCCCGCCTCGCTGGTCACGAAGATGTTGGCGCCCCAAACGGCGGGCGTGGACGAGGCCATGCCGGGCATGGGAGCTTTCCAAAGCACGTGCTTCGTATCACTCCACTCCGCGGGCAAGCCGGACTCGCGGCTGACGGCATCGTGGCGCGCGCCGCGCCATTGGGGCCAATTGTCAGCCCAGCTGGGCAAGGCGGCGAATAAGCACAGCAGGGCAGTAGCGGGCGAACTGGGATTCATGGCAATTCAGACGGCAGGGGAGGGCGGCAGCTTCAGGACGCAGAGTTTGCAATGCTTACCATGAGCAACCCGCAAACGAATATGAAAGAGGTAAGTCAACGGCTTTTAAACCAGCTTACCGCTACTGCGGAATCGCGAGGGGCGTGGGCGTAGATTGGCATAAGCTTTGCACCAATCATATTCTTTATCCGCGTCAAGCTACACCGCGGGTAAAGCAAAAGTCGGCGTTGGCCGCTCAACTGAACGGCGTGCTGCCGGGGCGAGCTACGGGCGCAACGGGAAGCTTCATGTCCCATTGGATGTTCTTTGGGAAAAGGTCTTCCTTCGAGTTAAGTGCCATCTCCCAAGTGATTTCCTTGCCGGTGTAAGCAGCCATACGCGCCATGATGGCGGCGAGCGTGGTCTTGATGAAGCGGTCGCCCGTGTTGATGGGCTTTCCGGCACGGATGCTGGCATACATCTCGTCGTGCTCGGTCTGGTATCCATCGCGCTGTTCGCCTTTCCAACGCCACGCGGTGTCGCCGGTGCGGAAGACGTGGCGGCGACTGCCGCTCTCGCCTTCGTAGGTTCCCTTGGTACCAAAGACGCGGTCGGTGACTTCGCCGTGGCAGCGGTCAAACTGGCGGGTAAAGTGGTAGCCCTTCACGCCGCTGGCCCACTTGTATTCGGCGGAAAAGTGGTCGTAGATGTTGCCGTATTCTCCGCCCTCGTCGCCGGGACGCACCTGCCGACCGCCGGTGCAGATCACGCTCTCGGGCGGCTCGTCCTTCATTGTCCACAATAACTTGTCAATCGAGTGGACGGCCTGCTCAACGATGTGATCACCAGAGAGCCAGGTAAAATAATACCAGCGGCGAATCTGCCATTCGAGGTCGGTCTTGGTGTTGGTGCGGTTCCACTTCGGGTAGCGGTCCACCGCGCCGGTGTAGTAGCTGGAATAGACCGCCATGATGTCGCCCAGCGCGCCGTTGTGAATCTTGTCATAAACCTCGCGATTGGCGTTGGTCCAGCGCCATACGAAGCCGTCCACCAGCGCGAGGTTTTTCTGCTTCGCAAGCTTGATGCTCTCCATCACCGAGCGCACGCCGGGGCCGTCCACCGCCATCGGCTTCTCGGCGAAGACGTGCTTGCCCGCCTCGACAGCGGCCCTGATGTGCTGCGGGCGGAAGCCCGGCGAGGTGGTGAGCAACACCACGTCTACACCGCTGTTAAGCACTTTCTGAAAGGCGTCGAGGCCAGTGAATTGGCGCTCAGGTGAAACGCTGACTTTCTCGGGCGTTTTGGCCTGCACCTTTTTCAACGACTCTAGGCCGGAATCAATTTTGTCCTGGAAGATGTCGCCCATGGACCACATGACGAGGTTCGAGTCGGCGTTGAGCGCTTGATTGGCCGCGCCAGTGCCGCGTCCGCCACAGCCAACCCAGCCAATTTTGATCTTGTCGCCAGCGGCAGCGGCGTTGGCCACGTGGGGAAAATGCATGGCGGTCGCGAGCGCACCACCGGCTACGGCGGACGTCTTCACAAAGCCGCGGCGAGAAGCTGGGGGAAGGGCAGAGTATGTAGGATTCATGCGATTCGATTATTAACTCCCGTGGTGTAATTGAGTGCCTTGTCAGCGTCAAGCAACGCAGCAGTTTATCCGAAGCCAATGCCAAGGCGGACATTCATGGCTGAAGCAATCCACAAGCATCGCGTTCCAACTGCGCAAAAAGAATTTACCGTGTTTGTGCACCGCCGGCGCGATAGCCAGCTCCTGGCTCAATAATGCCGCGCACTCTTGGACCACGTCGTTGGTGACGTGGTGGGGCCGCAATTGGGAGAAATTCACGTGATCCAACATCAGCATGCGTGGCTAGTGCGTAGCTCGCTGTCTACCTATACATTTGTTCCCTGGCACATTGAACACCATGAGAAGCCACCGTAAAGATTACGGACGTTGACAGCAGGTTCAAGGCGCGCGGAGGCGGTAAAACTTCTGCGGTACGCCAGTGGCGTTGGTCACATAGTTGAACCGCACGGAGTTGTTGGTCACGAAGACCGCCGGCTCGGCTACGACAGTCCAAACATTGCCAGACGAGACGAGGCTGAGGTTAAACTCCAACTTAAAATTCGCCGCGCTGTCGGGCCAAAGCAGCGCGAACAGTCCCGTCGCGGGCGTGTAATCGAAGGACAACGTGCGGTCGGCCTCGCTGATCACCGGGATGTTGAGCGAACGGAAGTTATCGCCGGGCGAGGGATCAGTCTCTGCGAGCGTGATTTGAGCACGGTTCTCAGAGAGGCCGTTGACGTTGGCGGTGGCGACAATGGTGACAGTTACGGCGGTGCCGTTCGTGAGCACGCCGATATTGCACGTAACCAAACCGTTGAGGAAGGTGCAGGTACCACGCGTGCTTGAGGCCGAAACGAAACCATAGCCAGCAGGCAGTGTATCCGTGAGCGCAACACCGGTGGCGATGGACGAGCCTTGGTTGGTCACCGTCACCGTGATAGTGAAATTCGATCCGAAGCCCACGATAGAGGGCGAGTTAGTCATCAGTAACGCGAGATCCGGGTTGGCCGTGACGATGTAGTTGAACGGCCCCGCGCCGGTGCCGTCCGGCGTCACGACGGTCAACGGGCCGGTGCTGGCGCCGGCGGGCACAACCGCGACGAGTTGAGTGTCCGTCACCGAGGAGAAGCTCGCGTTCACGCCGTTGAAGCGCACCGCCGTCGCGCCGGTGAAGCTCCGGCCGCTCACCGTTACCGTCGTCCCCACCGGCCCGAGTAGCGGCGTAAAGGCGTCCACGCGCGGCGTTACAGCGAAATTGCCTTCGCTGGTGATCACGCCGCCGGGCGTCGTCACGGTGATGAAGCCGGTCACGGCATTCGTAGGTACCCGCACGGTGAGTTGGGTCGCAGACACGCTGGTAATGGGCGCGCTAATGAGTGCCGCCGCCGGGCCGGCGAAGGTGACCGAGGAAACGCCGGTAAGGTTCGTGCCAGTAAGTGTGACAACCGTCGCGATCGGTCCTGACGCGGGGGTGAAGCTCGTTAGGCGCGGCGGCAGATAAAACGGCACCGAGCTGGTCACGCTCCCGCCGGGCGTCCGCACGATGATGGATCCGGTGGTGGCGGCGGCGGGAACGGTGGCGTTGATTTGCGAATCGGCCGAAGTGTTGAACGCAGCCGCGATGCCGTTGAACAACACGTTGGTCGCGCCCAGAAAGTTCGCGCCGTTGAGTTGCACGCTTGAGCCGGGAAGGCCGTTGGTGGGCGTGAAGTCCGTAATCACCGGCGCGAGCGCGAACACCGTGAGATTGCTGGACGAGATGTTCGTCCCGCTGGGCGAGATGACGCGGATGGGGCCATTAATTGCGCCCACGGGCACGGTGGCGCGGAGCTGCGTACCAGCCGTGATCGTGAAGGCCGCGTTGGTGAAACCGCCAGTGGCCGAAGTCAACGCGACACTCGTCACTCCGAGGAAGTTCAGCCCGTCCACGACGACTTGCGATCCTATCTGCGCGGAGATGGGCGTGAACCCGGTGATGAAAGGACCGATAATGAAGTTGCTGCCCGTGGTGTTCGTGCCGGCGGGGTTGATGACGCGGATAGGGCCGGTGGTCACGCCGGCGGGGACGGTCGCAGCGATTTGCGTGTCCGAGGTGAGGAAGGCGACGGCTGTGACACCGTTGAAAGAAACGTTGGTCGCCGTGGTGAAGTTGAGGCCACTAATGACGACGGGATCACCCGCTTTCCCGCCAAACGGCGAAAAACCTGTCACAATTGGCGCAAGTCCGCTGACCACGAAGTTGCTCGGCGAGGTCGCGGTGCCGGATGGTGTGACGATGGAAATCGGGCCAGTGATAGCCGTTGGCGGCACGGTGGCATGAATCTGCGACGCGGCCGTAACGGTGAAGGAAGAGGCGTTGACGCCGTTGAAGCGCACAGCCGTTGCGCTGGTGAAGTCGCCGCCAGAGATAACAACGACGGAACCCGTCGGACCGATGGCGGGCGTGAACCCGGTGATGATCGCCGCGCCGGAGACGACGAAGTTGCTTGTAGTGACGTTGGTGCCGGCAAAAGTGCCGACGGAAATCGGCCCGCTGACCGCACCACTGGGAACCGTGGCAAACAGCAAGGAACTTGCCGTAACGTTGACCGTGAGCGCCGCCACGCTGCCGAAACGCACCATCGTTTGCCCGGCTCCGGCGATGAAGTTCGCCCCGTTGATCTGGATGGACACGTCGATGTTGCCGAGCGCCGGACTGAAGCTTTCTACGCGCGGCGCGACAGTGAATACTCCGCCGGGAATGGTACCCGCAGTAACCTTGACACTGATTGCCCCTGTCAGGCCGTCTGCCGGAACAGCCGCTTGGATTTGGGTGGGCGACAAAACCACTGGCTGCACGGCCGAGGAATTTCCAAACCTGACCTCCGTGGCAGTCCCCAAGCTCGTTCCGTTGATCGTCACAGTCGTTCCGGGCGCACCAAAAGTCGGCGAAAACGTGGTGATGGTCTGGGCCAAGGTCGGCAGGCTGAAGCCCAGCCAGACCAGCGTGAGGCACCAGCGGTAGGAGTTATACGGCAAACGAAACACCGTTAGTACTAAATCAGAAAATCCCTTCTCAGGCAAACGGGCAGACCGTCTCGCCGATCAGGAAAAGTCTGTAGCGTAATCCCCGCAGAGGCGGATGATCCTCACGAAAAGGCCTGCTTGGCGGCAGCCTTCAGAGCTTCCGCACGTGCAGGTTGCCGAAGTCCATGCCGGCTCCGGTGTCCCTGAGGCCGAGCGCGCCGGGCGCGCCGGGCACAGCGGCGCGAGCGACTTCCTTGTCATTGAGGAACACGACGGCTTCCGTGCCCTTGACCTGCACGCGCACGCGGCCGCCTTTACCGGCCTCGATGCCCGTCTTCAGTTCCACGCCTTTGCCATCGCGACCGCGCACGAGCAGGGCAGGGGCGGCGTCGCCCGTGGCGTTCTTGCCAGCGCGGATGTCCATCACGAACTCCACGTCGCCGAACTGCGTATCGGTCCACAGCGTTTGCTTGTCAGCGGCGGCGTTGTCCTTGAGCGCGAGTTGCCAGCCGTTGGCCTGCCAGCGGGTTTTCGCGTCACCGGCGCTCTTCCAACCGCGCAGGTCGGTGCCGGTGTAGAGCGGTGCCCAGCCGGGGTCGAGCGGCGCGACGTGCGTCGCGGGCGGGTTGCTGGAGGGCAACTCCTTGATGCGGACATTACGGAATTCAACGGGCGCACCTTCACTTTCGAGCGCGAGATAGCCCTTGCGATAATTGCAGTCTTCGCCGCCGGAGACCTCCTTGCCATTCACGTGCAGGCGGATGACGCCGTTGGTGGCCACGATGCGGTAGTGATTCCACTCGGGCGAAGGCTTACTGCGATCCTCGCTGGGAAAGCTGCGGCTGCCATGGTGCCGGCCGAAGGGTTTCATGGTCGCGCCGTGGATGGGGAACACATCGCCGTGGGTGGTGAACCAGTCGGATTTCTTGCCGTTTTGTTTCTCGTAATTAACCGCATAGCCGTGGTCGAGCACCTGCACCTCAATGCCCCGCAGAAAAGGCACCCCTGGCGCGCTGATGGGCGAGCCCCACAGGAAGACGCCGGAGTTACCGCCGCTGGTGAGGTGCCGCCATTCGGCTTCGAGGATAAAGTTCTCATATTGCCGCAGCGTGCGTAACGCACCCACAGGCCGGCCGGTGCAGTGGATGACCCCGTCCTTTACGGTCCAGGTTTCGGGCGCGCAATTAATGTTTGTCCAACCGGCTAGGTCGCGACCATTGAACATGGGGACGAAGCCGGCGTTGTCAGCGGCGAACAGCGGTAGGGTGAGCACGGTTACCGCGAGGCATAAGAGATGATTCATTGGACTAGGGTATCAGCCAGACGGCGCGTGTCCATAACAGGTAGTGGTCGACCGGGTAATGCGGCATTCCAAGTTCATGTCCGGCAGGCCGCTGCAGCTTAAAAAATGAATTGGCGCGAATGCTATCGCGAACGCAGGAGTCTTATGTTACGAAAAGCTTAATCACCAGCATGTCCATGAAGCCCTGCTCCTACGCCTGTGGATCGGTCGATCACGCCGTCGCCCGCCGCAACTTTGTCGGCAGCCTCGCGCTGGGCACCGGCGCGGTGGTCGGCGGCCTCGGCACCTTCGCCCAGCCCGCCGTCGCCGCCATGCTCGCCAAAGACCAGAAGCGCATGCTCGTCATTAACATGCATGGCGGCCTCTCGCAGTTGGAAAGCTGGGATCCTAAGCCCGGTACCGACACGGGCGGGCCGTTCCGCGCTATCCCCACGAGCGTTCCGGGGATTCACATCAGCGAGCTCCTCCCGCACACCGCGAAGGTCATGCACCACCTCGCCCTCGTGCGCAGCATCAACACCAAGAACGACAACCACGGCAAGGGCACTTATATGATGCTTACCGGTCGCCGCCAAATGCCCGGCCAATCCTTCCCGGAAATCGGCGCGGTTGTGGCCAAGTGCCTCGATACCTCAAATCGCACGCTTCCAGGCCACATTCGCATCACAGCGGGTGGGGGTGGGGAACGTAGCGCTGACTCCGCCTACCTTGGCCCAAAATACGCCAGCATCTCTCTGGACGGCGGCAAGCCCCCACAAAACACTACCAAGCCCGACAACCTCAGCGATACTTCACTCGCGGAACAAAACGCCTTCCGTCGGCTAGCCAACGACCACTTCCTCTCCCGCCGTCGCACCGCGATGACCGACGCCTACGTGCAGAGCTACGAGCAAGCGCTGGAGTTAATGAAGCAGCGCGATGTGTTTGAGTTGAGCAAAGAGCCAGCGAAAGACCACGACCGCTACGGTAAGCACGATTTTGGTCGCCACTGCCTGATGGCGCGGCGGCTGTTGGAGAACGGCATCTCCTTCGTGCAAGTTTCGCACTCGAACTACGACACGCACAACGAGAACTTTAACTTCCACTTCGAGCAGGTCGGTGAGTTTGATCAGCCCTTCGCAACACTCATCACGGACTTGCACGAGCGCGGGATGCTAGCAAACACCCTCGTCGTCGTGCTCTCTGAATTCGGGCGCACACCGCGCATTAACCAGTACTATGGGCGCGACCACTGGGGCCGCGCGTGGAGCGTTTGCCTCGGTGGAGCGGGCATCCAACGCGGTGCGGTCATCGGCGCCACGAACGCCAACGGCACCGAGGTCAAGGATCGTGAAGTGGACTGCGGTCATCTCTTCCACACCTACCTGCGCGCCCTTGGCCTAAGCTCAAAAAGCAACTTCGACATTGCCGGTCGCCAAGTGCCCATCGCCGATCCGGCGGTCGGGCCGATCAAGGACTTGTTAATCTAATCCCCCGCCCGAATCACTTCGGTGACGCCGTCTGATTCACATTACCGCGTCAGCCGCACGCTGACGTGACGGGCCTCGGGGATGATGAACTTCTTCACCTCCACCGTGACCGCTTCCGCACCAAAGTCGGCCATGACCATCGCGGCGATGTCGGCAGCGAGCGTCTCAATCAGCCTCCAACTTCGCCCTTCGCCAAAGGCCAGCAGTCGTCGCGATACCGCATAGTAATCTATCGTCTCGCGCAGATCATCGCTCGCGGCCGCGCGGGTGAAATCCCGCCGCATCTCCACCGTCAACAGCAGCCGTTGCGGCTGTGCCCGCTCCGCATCTGGCACACCCACGCGGTAGCGGACCTCGAGATCAGCGAGAGTAATAGTATCGGCGTGCATGCTGCGCTTGAGTAAAGGAGGGACGGAGTGATGGCCAGCCAATACTCCAATGCTTCATCACTTCATCACTCTGGATCCACTCGGGCGATCTCCTCCAGCAGCACTCGCGTCGGCTGGTTCAAGTCCATCGCGAGCGCCTCGGCGAGCGTCACCCAGCGGAACTCCTGCGCCTCTTCGTTGAGCGTGACGGGCGGCTCGCTCCCAAAGGTACGACAAGCGTAGTTCAATAAGAGAAAATGAGCGTCGCGGTAAAACTCTTTTGAGTGGATGCAATCCTGCACCAGCACGAAGCGGATGTCCGTAATGTCGAGCCCAGTCTCTTCTTTCAACTCGCGTCGCAGTGCGGCCTTAGACCGCTCACCCCATTTGATCTTGCCGCCGGGGATGCCCCAGAGATGCGACCACTTCTGCGTGCGAATCATCAGCACACGGTTGTCAGCGTCGAAGATGAGGCCGCCGACAGTCGAAATCGGAAGCGGCTCGGCCGGGTGCGTGGCGCGCGGCGCATGAAGATGCATCTCCTGACGCGTAAGCAATTCGCGCAGTTCGCCAAGATGCTCCACAATCAAGTCCGGCTCGGCCGCGCGGAGTTGGGGCAACTTGTTATAGCCCGTCAGCACCGCAACCGAGTGGACGCCCCCGTGTTTAGCGGTCTCGATGTCATGCGCCATGTCGCCAATGAAGATAGTGGCCTGCGGGTCCAAGCCGTTCTCGACCACGAGTTGCCGAATCACCTCTCGTTTGTCCCAGACTCCCGTGTAAGGGCGGTCAATGAACTGCCCAAAGTCCGCCCGCGCCGCCTGCGTCTCCCAGTGCTCTGGATGCACCGTGCTCAGCAGGAAAGTCCGGACGCCACGCTCGCGGCAGAAGAGGAGAAACTCGCGCGCATGCGGCAACGGCTCCACCAAATCCTGCACCTCGCGGAATCTCGCGTGAAACCAAGTCTCGAGCTGCGCCATGGGCACGCCGGGCAGGTGGCGGTCGTAAAACGGCTGGAACGGCAAACAGAATTCCGCGCGGAACTGATCGAGCGACAGCTCCGGTTTTCCGGCGGAGGTGAAGCAATGGTTCGTCGCGTGCATCACGGCGGGCAGGTCATCCACCAAGGTGCCCGACCAATCGAAGATGATGTTACGGATCATGCGCGTGAAGACTGCGGGGCGGCGGCGAGCGCCTTCCAATTGATGAAGGCTTTCATGAGGAATAGGGGCTTGGGCGGCGCACGGCTGGACACTGGAGCGGACGCGCCGGCTTGTCCAGAGAGGCCCTACAGAATCTTCTCGAAGCAAACAAACGGCCCCTTCCGCATCTGCGCCGTGCCCACGCGGCGGTAGCCGAGCCGCTCGTAGAGTGCGAGCGCAGCCGGGTTCGCGAGAAAGCAATCGAGATGCACGGCCCGGAAGCCGCACGCCCGCGCGAGCGATTCCGCGTGGGCCATCAACTCCTTCGCCAGCCCGCGACCCTGCGCCGCCGGGGCCACCATCAGCCGATGCACCACCGCCGCAGACCCGGGCGGAACCGCCCACGCCATCCCCTGCCAAAGCGGATCGTGCGCGGTGTCCAACGTGAAGCAGCCGAGGATGGCATCCCCTTCGCGCAGGACGTGCAATGTCCCGGACGCAAGATCGCGGCCGAACGCCGCCGCGTCAGGATACACCTCGTCCCACTGCTCGATGCCCGCCGCCCGCATCCGCGCGACGCAGGCACCCTTCAACTCCATGATCAAGGGAAGCTCGGCTTCGCGCGGGGCACTGAGGCTCGTAGTGTTAGGCACGCTCATCGCGCGCAGGTAAAACACCTCGTCTTCAATCCCGATACCCGTTCGGGTGCCGCTTGTGCCAGTCCCACGCGGTGGCGACGATGTCGTCGAGCTTGGGGAACTTCGGCTGCCAACCCAGCTCGCGCAGCGCCTTGTCGGCGGCGGCCACGAGGCGCGGCGGGTCGCCGGGCCGGCGCGGCTTTTCCAAGGTGCGGATGGGTATCCCGGAGATTCGCTCGCAGGTCTGGATGACTTCCTTCACCGAGTAGCCCGAGCCGTTGCCGAGGTTGAAGAACCCGGCCTTGCCCGGCGCGAGCGCGAGGATGTGCGCCTGCGCGAGGTCGGCGATGTGGATGTAGTCGCGGACGCAGGTGCCGTCGGGCGTCGGGTAGTCGGTGCCGAAGACCTCGCACTGCTCCCGCTGACCCAGGGCGACCTTGAGCACGTTCGGGATGAGGTGCGTCTCGATGCGGTGGTGCTCGCCGAACTTCCGGCTCGCGCCCGCCGCGTTGAAGTAACGGAAGGCCACGAACTCCAGCCCGTGCAACTGCTGATACCACCGCAGCACCGTCTCGAACATGAGCTTGGACTCGCCGTAGGGGTTCACCGGTCGCTGCGGCAGCGTTTCGTCCATCGGCATTCGCTCGGGTAGGCCATAGGTAGCACAGGTGGAACTGAAGACGAACTTGCGCACGCGCAAGGCGAGAGCGGCGTCCAACAGGTTTAACCCGTGGGCCACGTTGTTGCGGAAATATTTCTCCGGTTGCTGCATGGATTCACCCACCAGCGCGTGGGCGGCGAAGTGGATGACGGCTTCCGCATCCGAAACCACCAGTGCACGGGCAACTAGCTCGCGATCGGCCAAGTCGCCCAGCACGAAGCGTGCGCGAGCGTCAACGGCGGAGCGATGCCCCTCAGAGAGGTTGTCGAAAACGGTGACCGCATGCCCGGCGTTGAGAAGTTCCTCCACGCATACGGACCCAATGTAACCGGCCCCGCCGGTGACAAAGACGTTCATGACGGGGTAAGATAACTAACCGCAAACCACTGCTCAATGCTAAAGCCGCCAGCCAGCTTTATTTCAGGCGCTCCAGGAGTTCCTGCGCTAGCACTTCATAAGCAGCCGCGCCGGCACTGTATTTATCGTAGTGGATGATCGGCTGCCCGTGGCTTGGCGCTTCCGCGAGTCGGGTCGTGCGCGGGATGACAGTCTCGAAGACCTTGCTGCCAAAGTGTTCCCGCACCTCGCTGACTACCTGCTGCGAGAGCCGCGTGCGACCGTCAAACATCGTCATCACCACGCCCAATAGTTCGAGCCGCGCGTTCACGCCAGAGTCACGCACCTGGCCCATTACCCGATGAATCATCGAGATGCCCTCCAACGCGTAATACTCACATTGCAGGGGAACGAGTAGGGCGTCCGCAGCGGCAAAGGCGTTAAGCGTGAGAACGCCCAACGACGGCGCGCAGTCAATTACGATGAGGTCGTGTCGGCCTGCGTCGAGCACAGGTTGGAGCGCGAGCGCCAGCCGCTGCAAGTGGTTTTCCAACCGCGCCAGCTCAATCTCCGCGCCACACAAATCTACCTCACTGGGCACGACCTCCAACCGCTCGAATGCGGTGGGCAGGATGCGCTCCCTCAGCGTGCCCTCACCTAGCAACGCACGGTAACTGCTGGCACCCTCAGTCTTGGGCAGACCTACGCCGCTAGTGGCATTGGCCTGCGGATCAATATCCACCAGCAGGACACGCCGGCCTAGCGCGGCGAGGCATGCGGCGAGATTGACGGCGGTAGTGGTCTTGCCTACGCCACCCTTCTGGTTCGCCACAGCGATGACTTTGGTTGGCACGGGACGATTAAAGGAGAGGGCTGGAAACGGCGCAAGGGCACAAGTGCGATTCCCAATCGTAGCCAAATTACAAAAATCACGGCGCGTTGGATAATGTAATCTCGCTCCATGCTTTGCAGGAGCATCCCCCCACACCCGCGCTGGCAGTAACTCAAACACACTTCGCCCCACTTTTGGTATAAGCACTCGAGCTAGCAGGTGTTGTCGTACGGGCTCATGAATAAACCGCAATCAAAAGATCACTGGAGCGACAATTTTCCTCGCCAAGCTGGCACACTTATCCCGCATCCTGGGAGGGGAGGCACAGTAAATTTGCCGACAAATCAAGTCGAAGGCTTGAACGTAATTTATAGTAGCCTGACCCAAAAAAACCCTTGCCAGCCGATCGGCGGATCAGTTAAAAGTAAAACTGAATCAGTTAAACAACAAATCTAACTAAGGAGTTCCCGTGAAACAATTAGTACAGTCTATTATCGTCCTCACCGCCGCCGCTATTTTGCTCGGCTCACCAGCCACCTCTTTCGGTCAAGACAAAGCCAAGGAAAAAGAGAAGGCCGCCGACAAGGCCAAGGAAAAGGGCAAGGATGGCGAGAAGAAGGCCCCGACTGGTGGTGGATTTACCGGCAAGGCCGCGACGGTGGACAAGGCCGCGAAGACCGTGAAGCTATCCGGTGAGAAGGGCCGTACTCTCTCGATCACTGCCAGCACTAAGATTGTTAAGGACGGTAAGCCCGCCACCTTGGATGACCTCAAGGACGGCGACGACGTATATGGCGGCTTCAAGACCGGCGCGGACGGCAAGTTGGAAGCCACCACGCTTACCATTGGTAAGCCCGCGCCGAAAAAGAAAGACGACAAAAAAGAGGAGAAGTAACTCTTCGTCCCAGATTCACGCAGGAAAGGCGCGCCATGACCGGCGCGCCTTTCGCTTTTTAGGCGGTCACAAGGAAAGCCCGTAGTGGCGGCGGGCATTACCAGACCACAGCTTACGCTGCTGCTCCGCCGGACGGCCGGCGATGATCTGCCGGAGCATCGTCACCCATTGCAAATAGGACGCACCGAGCAAGCAAACCGGCCAGTCGCCGCCGAAGACCACCCGGTCGGGGCCGAACGCATCGAGACAATGATTCACCACGGGGGCTAAGGCCTCCGCACCCTCGCCCGGCGATAGGCTGGCGGGGATTCCGGAGATCTTGCCGATGACGTTGGGCCGGCGCGCGAAGGCGTCAATGGCCCGCTTCCACTCGTCCGACGTGTGCCGAGGCCGTGCCTCACCGGAACGCAGCGCGCGAAAGGCCTTAAGGTCAGGGTTACCGCAGTGATCGAGCACGAAGCGCGTGCCTGGGCAAACCTCGGTAAGCTTCACCCCGTCCATCAGTTCAGGAGCACGCATGCAGAGGTCGAAGCTCTTGCCCGCTTCGCCCAAAAGCCGCATGCCACGGACAAACTCCGGCCGCAGGCACCAGCCTGCCGGTGTCGCGGCCGAGTGCAGCACCCGACGCACTCCTTTGCAAAGCGGGTCGGCGCGGAATCGCTTAAGAAATTCCGCGAAGCTGGGCGCGTCCGGCCGACCACCAATGACAGCGGCGACCATCGGCGTCCGCCCGGCTCGCGCCATGCCTAGCACTAGTTCAGCCTCGGTCACTAGCTCCGTTTCAGCTACGTCCACTTCCATGTAGATAGCGCGGACATTTAAACCGGTCGTGGCGGCAAGAAACTCCTCGGTGCGGTAATCGCGACGCAGGATGGCTGGCGCGCCGGCGAGCCAGGGTAGGTTCTGGCGCGCTGGCTCCCATAGGTGCTGGTGCGTATCAATGATGAGGCTGTCCGGAGCGGACTTGCTAGCGGTGCGGCAACCGGTGGCGAAACCGGCGGTGATGACCGAGGCGTGGGCGAAGAATTGACGGCGGGTCAGGTGCATGGCGGAGGATGAAGAATTACGGCTTGCCGCGCCAAGCGATTCTTTAGGTCGTAAGCGGCGAAACTCCTTTGCATGCCCGAGGCCCGCCATTACAGTCACGTAAACAATTGACCGTAATTATGCCCGAAGCGCCTAATTCCACTCCTTCCACCCCACAGGTCTCCGAAGCCGATGTCGCTGCGATTGACGCGATGCGCACGCTACACGCGCAACTTCGCGCCGAGGTCGCCAAAGTCATCATCGGCCAAGAAGCAGTCATCGAAGAGCTGCTCATCGCCATTCTTTCGCGCGGCCACGCGCTGCTCATGGGTGTGCCCGGCCTTGCGAAGACCACGATGGTTAACGCGCTCGCCGAGGTGATGAGCCTCCAATTCAACCGCATCCAGTTCACACCTGATCTGATGCCGAGCGACATCACGGGCACCGACATCCTTCAGGAGACCGACCAGCCGGGCAAACGCGCCTTCGTCTTTGTGAAAGGGCCGCTGTTTGCTAACATCGTGCTAGCCGACGAAATTAACCGCACGCCCCCTAAGACGCAATCCGCTCTGCTCGAAGCAATGCAAGAGCACAAAGTCACGGCCAGCGGCAAGGTCTTCAAGCTTCCCGAGCCGTTCTTCGTACTGGCCACGCAAAATCCCATCGAGCAGGAGGGCACCTACCAGCTTCCCGAAGCGCAGCTCGACCGCTTTATGTTCTTCATCCACGTGCACTACCCCAGCATGGAAGAAGAGCGGCAGATCGCCCGCGCTACGACCGGGGCCACGCCCGCCGCGCTCTCGAAGCTTATCGCTGGCGAACAAGTAATTGCCTTCCAACAGCTCATCCAGCGCGTGCCCGTGCCCGACCACATTTACGATACCGCTGTGGATTTGGTCCGCATGACGCGTCCCGATGACGCCTCCGCGCCCGAGTGGATCAAGAAGTGGGTGACGTGGGGTGCCGGGCCGCGCGCGGTCCAATACCTCATCCGCGGTGCGAAAGCCCACGCCGTCCTCAACGGTAGCTACCTCGTCCGCATGGAAGACATCGAAGCCGTTGCTCAGCCCGTGCTGACGCACCGCATCCTGACGAACTTCCAAGCTCAGACCGAAGGTGTTACGAGCCCAAAGATCATCGAGCGGCTGCTAAGTGAATTAAGCGGCAAGGAAGCAAAACGTGGCTGAGGAGAAGCCCCATTCCTTCCTCGATCCGGTGGTGCTTGCGCAGCTCGCGCACCTGCCACTGATGTCGCGTTTTGCCATGGAGGGGAGTGTCTCCGGCCACCACAAAAGCCCGCACCGCGGCTCCAGCGTCGAGTTCGCTGAGTACCGCAGTTACGTCCCGGGCGACGACCTCCGCCGCCTCGACTGGCGCGTGCTCGGCCGCACTGACCGCTATTACATGAAGGAATTTGAGGCGGACACGAATCTCCGCTGCTGCCTCGTGCTCGATGCCAGTGCCTCCATGGGCTTCGCCGGCAAGCTCGGCCCGAGCAAGTTTGCCTTCGCTCGCCAACTCGCCGGCACACTTGCCTATCTCGCCGTCCAGCAAGGCGATGCCGCCGGGCTTTACTGCGTGGGGGAAAAAACTCCGCCCGAACTCCCGCCGCGCCGTAACCCCGCGCACTTGCAAGAAATTCTTAACACCATCGATGATCTCGAACCGAACGGGCCCACTACCATCCTCCGTGCGCTTCACGACCTTGCCGAGAAAATCCGCCGCCGCGCGCTGGTCATCGTATTTTCCGACTTCTTCTGTGAACTGGAACCTTTGCTGGGCTGCCTGCAACACCTACGCTTCCAAAAGCACGACCTTGCCGTGTTTCACCTGCTCGACCGGATGGAGATGGAGTTCAAGTTTGATCGCCCGCTGCGCTTTCAGGACTTGGAAAGCCCCTTTAGCCTCGTGACCGAGCCGGCGATGGTGCGCGACGAATACCTCCGCGCCTTCGACGCCCACCGCGCCCGCCTCCGCCAAGCCTGCCTCGAATTCAACGCCGATTACCGCGAAGTCGTCACCGACCAAGCCCCCGGCCAAGTGCTCGCGGGCTTCCTCACCGAGCGCGCACAACAAGTCGGGGCGCACTGAGTAATGACCTTTCTCCAGCCATTCCTCCTCTGGGGCCTCCCGCTGATCTTGGTGCCGGTCATCATCCACCTCATCAACCGCCTACGCCACAAGCCGCAGCCGTGGGCAGCGATGATGTTCCTGCTCCAAGCCACGCGCGCCTCCACCAGCCACGCCAAACTTCGCCAATGGCTCGTCCTGCTCTTTCGCACGCTCGCCGTCCTCGCGCTGATCCTCTTCATCGCGCGACCGCTGGCCGGCGGCTGGCTTGGCTGGACGCTCTCGCCCGCGCCCGATGTCATCGTCATCGTACTCGACCGCTCAGCCAGCATGGAATCGCGCCTCGCCGGACAGACCGTGACCAAGCGCGAACAAGCTGTGAAACTCCTCGCTGAGGCGGCGCGCGAATTTCAGGACAAGTCCCACCTCGTTCTGCTCGACTCCGCCACGCGCATTCCACAACAACTCGCGAATGCAAAATCTCTGCTCGAACCCACACTTACCGGTCCGACGGACACCGCCGCGGATCTACCCACGCTCCTTCAACTCGCGCACAACTGGCTCGTCGAAAACCGCGCCGGAGCCGCCGAGCTTTGGCTCGCCTCCGACCTCCAGCGCAGCAACTGGCTGCCCGATGACGAACGTTGGAAATCCGTCACCGCGCAGCTCGCCAAGCTCCCACAGCGTGTGCGCGTGCGTCTGCTCGCCTTCGACGACGACCGCGAGCCGAACATCTCCGCCACGCTCGCCGAGGTCTTCCGCCGCGCGCGACCTGACGGTGCAGAGCTGTCCCTCGCGCTCGACCTCGCGCGCAACGCGACCAACGGCACCGCACGTTTCCCGCTCGCGCTCACGCTCAACGGCGTCAAGTCGCAGGCCGAACTCGACATGGACGGCGCAGCGCTCCGCTGGCGGTACAAGGCGGACCTCGGCGCGGCGAAGGGACTTGGCTGGGGCGCGCTCGAACTCCCCGCGGACGCGAACGCTCGCGACAACGCTGCCTACTTCGTCTTCGGCTCGGACTCCGCCGTGCGCGCCGCGGTCGTGAGCGACCAGCCCGCACTCATTCGCAACGTCCAGCTCGCAGCGCTTGCACCCGCCACACGCCAGCCCGCCGAACTGCTCACGCCCGCCGCGTTCCTCGAGCGCGCGGCCACCGACGCCGCGCTGCTTCTGTGGCACGCGCCGCTGCCCGATGCCGCCGGCGAGAGGCGCCTGCGCGGCTTCATCGAGGAAGGCGGCGTGGTCATTTTTCTCCCGGCCGGCCAGGCGGACACTGGTAAATTCATGGACCTTGGCTGGGCTGAAGCGCCATCTGCGCCTGCGGATAAGCCCTTCAAAATTACTAGGTGGGAGCAGCAGGAGGGCCCACTCGCCAAAACCGACGAGGGCCTCAGCCTTCCGCTCGGTGACCTCGAAATCACCCGCCGCGCTGCCATCACCGGCGACGCCACCGCACTCGCGGCCTTCGCCGATGGCTCGCCGCTGCTCACGCGCCGGGCGCTCGGACGAGGGCAGTTCCTCTTCCTCGCCACGGTGCCACACGATGACTGGTCCACCCTTGGCGACGGCTCCGTCCTCGTGCCGATGCTCCAACGCCTACTGCAAACCGGCGCCCGTCGCCTAAACCAAGAAACCATGGCCGCCTGTGGCGAACTCAGTGCGCTTGACCGTGCGAAGCAATGGATCTCCACCGACGGCACAATCGGAAAGAACGTCGCCCTGCAAGCGGGTGTGTATCGCTCTGGCGAACGCCTCCTTGCCGTGAACCGTCCTGCCGCCGAGGACGAACGCGCGCTCCTCACCGCCGATTCTGCGCGCAATTTGCTTGCTCCACTCCCGCTGCAACTGCTTCAGGAGCGCGCCGCACGCACCGACGCCTTGCAGGGTGAAATCTGGCGGCTCTTCCTCTTCGGCATGCTTGTGTTCCTCTTCTTTGAGGCTTGGCTAGTGCTCCCGCCGAAGAGGGCGGCTGTCACTGACCCGCTCACCGCACCCTCCGCCCGCGAGCGTGAACTGATCGATGTGACCTGAGCAATTTTCTCTGAACCACATACCCGGCGGACGCTAGAAAAAGCCGGTCGTATACGTACACGTGCAGCTTGAATAGCTGCATTCTGCCACCAGTCGGCTTTTTATGTTCGTTGGTCTTCGTTTGGTTTACCACCGCACGGCGCTTATTGCGACGGCGCTTGCTGCCATGGTTTCAACCGGTGCTGCCGCCGCGCCGGACTTTAAGAACACGGCGATCGCCTTCATGCAAAAGCACTGCTATGAGTGCCACGGTGGAAAGGCGAAGAAGGCTGATCTCGACCTGACGAAGTTTAAGGACGCCACGAACATTCTCAAAGAGCACAAGCATTGGAAGAACGTGCTACACCAGGTCAACTCTGGGGAGATGCCGCCTAAGAAAAAGCAGCCCCAACCCACGCCTTCCGAGATCACGGCCTTCAACGCAGCCATCGAGAATGCTTTCGCCACTGCCGAGAGGACCGCCAAGCCCGACCCCGGACGCGTCACCATCCGCCGCCTCAATCGCACCGAATACCGAAATACCGTGCGCGACTTGCTCATGGTAGACTTCGACCCCACGGAGAGTTTCCCTGCCGATGACATCGGCTACGGTTTCGACAACATCGGCGACGTACTCACGCTTTCGCCGCTGCACTTTGAACGCTACCTCGAGGCTGCCGAGTCCATCGCGGCCCGCGTCATCCTGCCGGACCCACCTAAGCCCGGTGTGCGCTACCTCGCGGGTCGTTTCCTCCAACCCAACAACGACAAGACGCCGCAGGACCGCTTTCGTGTGATGGATCCCAAGGGCACCAACGCCACGCTCACCGGCCCCTTCGCCGCCGCAGGCGATTACCTCAAGCTAATTCCGGACGGCGAGCTCTTGCTGCGCGCGACCCTCTACGCCGAACCGCGTGGCCCTTCACCCGTCAAAGTCGCGCTGTTCCTACAAGGCCCCGACTTAGATGAAAAATCTTCCGCAGCCGATATCGCGCCGCTCATGGGGCTGGCGTTGCCCACCATGAAGCCCCTCAAAATTCTCAAAATTTACGAAATCACCGCCCGTGCAGGCAAACCGCAGACCATTGAGTTTCGCATCGACCGCGTGCCTGGCATCAACCGCGCTGGCCTCGCCATTGTCCGGCCACCGGAGGGCGAGGAGCCACCGCGGCTATTCGTCGAGCATATTTTCAGCGAAGGCCCGCTGGACACTCGACCAGCTTTCCAAGCGGCAATGATTGCGGGCTTGGCGGGCAAACCAGAGGCCGAACGCACCCGCCTCGTTCTCACACGTCTGCTGACTCGCGGCTATCGCCGCCCACCCACACCGCGCGAGTTGGAGACAATGACACGCGTCGTTACCGACACTGTGGCCGCCGGCCAAAAATGGGAGGCGGGCATACAACGCTGCATCGTCGCGCTACTTTGCTCGCCGAAGTTCCTCTTCCGCGTCGAGCTGGATTCCCTGCCCCGCTTCCCTGGGGCGCACCCGATTGATGAGTTCCAGCTCGCCTCGCGCCTGAGCTACTTCCTCTGGAGCACGATGCCAGACGAGGAGCTGCTCACCCTCGCCGCGCAGCAGCAGCTCACGCCGAAGCTGGACGCGCAGGTCCGACGTATGTTGAAAGACCCCAAGGCCGAGGCGCTAACCAAGAACTTCGCGCTGCAATGGCTCCAGTTGGAGCGGCTGAAAACTTTTGCCCCAGACAGCAAGCTGTTCCCTGGTTTCGACGAACGCCTGCGCCGCGCGATGCTGCGCGAGACCGAGCTATTTTTTGAGGAGATCGTCCGCGAGGACCGGAGCGTGTTGGACTTGATTGATGGGGACTTCACCTACGTCAACGATGCGCTGATACGGCATTACGGATTAAGCAGCGCGGCGCAGAGCGCGCGCGGCCGCGGCAGCAGCGCCGCACGCAGCGGCGAGTTCACCCGCGTCGCCCTGACGGGCAAGGAGCGCAGCGGCCTGCTCACCCATGCCAGCATCCTCACCGTCACGTCGAACCCCACGCGCACGTCGCCCGTGAAGCGCGGTAAATGGGTGCTCGAACAAATTCTTGGCACTCCACCGCCGCCGCCCCCGCCGAACATTCCGGAACTGGATCAACAGAAGAAACTTGCCGGCACGCTCCGCCAGCGCATGGAACAGCACCGCGAAAACCCGAGCTGTGCCAACTGTCACAAGCAGATGGATGCCCTCGGCTTTGCCTTCGAAAACTATGACGCCATTGGCCGTTTCCGTGCCAAAACGGAGGAAGGCGCCATCGATCCCTCGGGCACGCTGCCAGACGGAAACTCATTCCAAGGCCCGACCGAGCTGAAGGCCATTCTCAAGTCAAAGAAGGAACTGGTGGTGCGCAACCTCGCCGAGAAGCTGCTCACCTACGCCATTGGGCGCGGCCTGGATTACTACGACAACCGTGCGCTCAACCAAATCTGCGCGCAAACTGCGCAAGCCGACCACAAGCTCTCGGCGTTGGTCACCGCCATCGTAAAGAGCGACCCCTTTCGCCTACGACGCGGTACCGAGTTGACCAAGGCCATCGAGGGCGCGGACTAAGCACAAGTGTGCAGGTAAGGTGAAGGGATCTAAAAAACTGCCTGAGCAAAGAGGTCGCCAAAGGGTTGGCCTACGCCGGAGAGGCTGAGAGTAATTCTCGGATCTTGGCCACCGCTTCTTCCGCCTTCACCGGTACCAAAGCAGCAGCCCGCGGCTTGAGTTCCACCTCTCCCTTTGCCAGTGACTTCTCCCCAATGCCAAGGCGCAGCGGAAAGCCAACAAGGTCGGCGTCTTTGAACTTTACGCCGGGACGTTCATCGCGGTCGTCGAGGATGACTTCTACGCCAGCAGCGCTCAGCTCGCGATAAATCTTCTCGGCTAGCTGCATCACCGCGGAATCCGGCGCGACGACCAACGGAGTGATGCAGACCTGAAACGGCGCTACGGCTAACGGCCAGATGATGCCGTCCTTGTCGTTGCACTGCTCGATGACAGCCTGAAGCGTACGGGTGACACCGATACCGTAACAGCCCATGACACAGGGCTTGGACTTGCCCTCTGCATCGAGGAAGAAGGCGTTGAGTTTTTGGCTGTATTTGGTGCCGAGCTTGAAGACATGGCCGACTTCAATGGCGCGTTGGATTTTCAGCGGCTTTGTGCACTTCGGGCACGGCTCACCAGCTGTGACGGTACGCAGATCAAGCCAACTCGTGACCTTAATATCCCTTTCGATGGAAACACCCTTTAGGTGGAAACCGTCCTCATTCGCGCCTGTGGTCATGTCATTCGCACCCTTCAGGCGTTCGTCAGCAAGGATGGATACAGGCTGGCGCAGCGTACCAGCCACCGCGCCAAGGCTACCAGGATGTGCACCGAGCAGGGCATAAATTTCCTCGGCGGTCGCAGGCCGCGCGGCGGTCGCACCGGTACGGGCCATGAGCTTGGTTTCGTTAAGTTGGTCGTCGCCGCGCATAAGCACGATGAGCGGCTGACTATCGGCAATGAAGATGAGAGTCTTGATTTGGCGGTTAGCGGGCACGTTGTAGGGCGCCTTCACCAGCGCCTCGATAGTAACAACTCCGGGGGTTGGGAATTTTTCCGGCCCCTGGCCGGCATCGCGAGCGGCGGTGGCTGGCAAGCCGCTAGTGGCCTTCTCCACATTGGCGGCATAGCCACAGGCCGCGCAATAAACCACGTCGTTCTCACCTGTTTCCGCCGGCACCATGAACTCATGCGAGTGGCTGCCACCGATGACGCCCGTGTCGGCTTCGACGGGAAAATGCTTCAATCCACAGCGGTTGAAAATGCGCGCATAGGCTTCATACATGCGCCGGTAGCTAACCATTGCCCCCTCGTCGGTGGCGTCGAAAGAGTAGGCATCTTTCATGATGAACTCCTTTGCGCGCATGAGGCCAAAGCGCGGGCGGATCTCATCCCGGAACTTGACCTGAATTTGGTAGAAGTTGCGGGGCATCTGCCGGTAGCTGGAGATTTCTCCGGCGGCGAGTGTGGTGATGACTTCCTCGTGCGTGGGGCCGAGCACCCACTCCTTGTTCGCACGGTCCTTGACCTTGTAAAGCACGTCCTTGGCAGTCTCGTAACGGCCAGATTGCTGCCAGATTTCCGGCGGCTGGAGCGCGGGCATAAGCACCTCGACGGCCCCGGCGCGGTTCATCTCCTCGCGAATAATGTTCTCAATTTTTTTGAGCGCGCGCAGGCCCAGCGGCAGGAAGGTGTAGAGACCACCGGTGAGCTTGCGCACGAGACCCGCGCGGAGAAGGAGCTTGTGCGAGAGGATTTCCGCGTCGGCGGGAGACTCCTTAAGAGTTGGGATGAAATACTGAGACCAGCGCATGAAAGAAGTTTCGCAGAAAAAAAGCCGCCGAGAAGTTTTTCCCGACGGCTTCAAGTTTGGAAGGGAAGGGTTATTTGACGGTGTTTACTAACGGTGCCAGTCCCTGAATGCGAACTTCAAGCCGGTCGCCAGACTCGATGGGTCCAACACCGCTGGGCGTACCAGTGACGATAACGTCACCAGGAAGCAGGGTCATGTTGGTGGAGATGAAGCTGACCAACTCGTAGCAGTTAAAGATTAGCTGGCTGGTGTTGGAGTTTTGCCGAAGCTGACCGTTTTGGAAGAGCTGGATGGTCAGGTCGTGCGGGTCAATCTTGGTTTCCACGTATGGCCCGAGCGGGGTGAAGGTGTCAAACGACTTACAGCGCGCCCACTGACTCTCAGAATTTTGAATGGTGCGATCGCTAATGTCCTCAGCAGCGGTATAGCCAAAGATATAGCGAGCCGCCGCCGCAGGCGTTACGTTGCGAACCTTTCGTCCGATGATGATAGCTAGTTCCGCCTCAAAGTCGGTACGGTGGTTGGAAAAAGGAACTTCGATCTTAGCCCCGTCGGGGATAAGGGAAGTGGGAGCCTTTAGCCAGAACAACGGCTCTTTGGGCAGTGGTTTGCCAGATTCGCGAGCGTGATCTGCATAATTGAGCCCCACAGCGATCACTTTCGATGGTTGAACGGGCGTCAGCGTTTTTATCCCCTTTACTGAAAGCGGCTTTTTGTCAAACGAGGGCGACCCGAAAACGTCGCCGTGCAATCTGAAAAGCTCACCATCTACCACCTTGGCAAAAAAGGTCTCATCACCCTTCTGAAATCGGCCAATAGCTGCCATAAAAAGTCTTTGTTTATAATCGGTTTAGAACCGTAGTCGCAAGCTGATTCTTGAAGCCTTAAAACTCTTTGTTGGGGCAAACAAAAAGCAAGCCGGACCAGGGGCCCGGCTTGCTTTTTTTAAAAAAAATTGGCGGCTACCTACTCTCGCGGAGGCTATACAACCACTACCATCGGCAATGCTGCGTTTGACGTCCGAGTTCGGGATGGGATCGGGTCGGGCCGCAGCTTTGTGGCCACCAAAAAATCGAAAGAACAGTTTTGTCAGCAACGTTCGCTGAAAACTACATACAAGGAGCAAATTAATAGAATCGTCTTGGTTAAAAGACGATCAAGCCTCACGACCAATTAGTATCAGTCCGCTAAACGCCTCGCAGCGCTTACACGCCCGACCTATTAAACGGGTAGTCTGCCCGTGGTCTTTAGGGCCTTGCGGCCGGGAGACAATATCTTGGGATGAGCTTGGCACTTAGATGCTTTCAGCGCTTATCTCTTCCGCACATGGCTACGCAGCGATGCCCCTGATGGAACAACTGCCACACCAGAAGTGCGTCAAACCCGGTCCTCTCGTACTAAGGTTTGAACCCCGCAAGTCTCCTCCGCCCACAGTGGATAAGGACCGAACTGTCTCACGACGTTCTGAACCCAGCTCGCGTACCGCTTTAACCGGCGAACAGCCGGACCCTTGGGACCTTCTCCAGCCCCAGGATGCGATGAGCCGACATCGAGGTGCCAAACCGGTTCGTCGATGTGAACTCTTGGAACCGATCAGCCTGTTATCCCTAGCGTACCTTTTGTCCGTTGAGCGATGGCAATTCCACATTAAACCATCGGATCATTTGGGCCTGCTTTCGCACCTGCTCGACTTGTTGGTCTCACAGTCAACCGGGTTTCTAGCCATACCCTCGTCGCATGGTTGCCAACCATGCTGAACCCAGCTTCGCGCTCCTCCGTTACCATTTGGGAGGAAGCCGCCCCAGCCAAACTGACCCGCAAGCACTGTCCCCCACCTGAATTACAGGAATTGGGGTTAGAATCCTAATCAACGAAGAGTGGTGTTTCACATTGCGACTCATCGAGAACCGAAGCCCTCGTTTCAAAGTCTCCCACCTACGCTACGCATCATTAACCAGAACACAATACCAGCTTACAGTAAAGGTGCATAGGGTCTTTCCGTCCTACTGCGGGCATGCGGCATCTTCACCGCAATTACAGTTTCGCCGAGATCCTCTCCGAGACAGTCGTTCACTCGTTACACGATTCGTGCAGGTCGGAACTTACCCGACAAGGAATTTCGCTACCTTAGGACCGTTATAGTTACGGCCGACATTCACGGGGACTTGGGCTTATCGCTTCGCCTTGCGGCTAACGACTTACCTTGATCTTTCCGCATTGGTCACGTGTCACTCCCTATACGTCGCCTTAACGACTTAGCAGAGAGCTGTGTTTTTGTTAAACAGTCGGTAAACGCAATTTACTGTGACTCCGTCGAAACGGAGCACCCCTTTTCCCGAAGTTACGGGGCTAATGTGCCGAGTTCCTTAGAGAGGTCTCTCTCGCGCGCCTGAGTGCATTTACACTCACCCACCTGTGTCGGTTTACGGTACGGGCAATCTGGCGAACGAATGAGAATGTTTCTAGACAGATTGTCATGCGGCGGGCTTTGGCCGAAGCCTAAGCTGCATCAATCAACGATGCTGCCGCGTTTCTTTCTGTGTGATTCTCACCCTTAAACCAGACTGGTGCAGGAATATTTGCCTGCTGTGCATCGACTACGCCTTACGGCCTCGCCTTAGCTCCCGACTGACCCTGGGAGGACGAACCTGGCCCAGGAAACCTTGGGTTTACGGCGACCAGAATTCTCATCTGGTTTATCGCTACTCGTGTCTGCATTCTCACTATCCATCACTTCACTATTCCTTTCGGCCTAGCTTGATTGTGATGGATACGCTCTCCTACCACTCCAGTTTGGCGAACCAATCTGGAATCCGAGGTTTCGGTATGCTGTTGAATCGCCAATCATTTTCGGCGCGACATCGCTCGATGAGTCAGCTATTACGCACTGTTTAAATGATGGCTGCCTCTAAGCCAACATCCTCACTGTCTAAGCAACGTCACATCCTTTCCACTGAACAACATTTTGGCACCTTAACCGTCGGTCTGGGCTGTTGCCCTCTTGGCCACGAAGCTTATCCCTCGCAGCCTGAATGCTGGGTTAATGAGATCCATGGAATTCGGAGTTTGATTGGTTTTGGCAACCTGGTGGGGTCCCTAAGCCATCCAGTGCTCTACCTCCATGGAGTACTTACCCAACGCTCGCCCTCAAGCGATTTCGGAGAGAACCAGCTATCACGGGGTTTGATTAGTCTTTCGCTCCTACTCTCAAGTCATCTCAGGATTTTTCAACATCCACGAGTTCGGTCCTTCACTGCGTGTTACCGCAGCTTCAACCTGCTCAAGAGTAGATCACCTCCGCTTCGGGTCTATTGCCAGTGGCGATTCGCGCGTTTCGCACTCGGTTTCCCTTTGCCTTCACTTGCTAGTTTAGACTAGCCGCTGACAATAACTCGCAGACTCATTATGCAAAAGGCAAGCAGTCACGCCTTGCAGCGCTCCTACACATTGTAGGCATATGGTTTCAGGTTCTATTTCACTCCCCTAGCAGGGGTTCTTTTCGCCTTTCCCTCGCGGTACTAGTTCACTATCGGTTGCCAAGGAGTATTTAGCCTTGTCCGGTGGTCCGGACGGATTCGCACAGAGTTTCACGTGCACCGTGCTACTTGGGATGCCCCTAGGCGGCGTTGAACTTTGTTGACCCGGCTGTCACGGTCTACGGCTCACCTTTCCAGATGATTCAACTGATTCTTCGCCTACCACGGCGGGGTCCCACTACCCTAAACTGACAAGTCAGTCTAGTTTGGGCTCTTCCGCTTTCGCTCGCCACTACTAACGGAATCATTTTCATTTTCTTTTCCTGTGGTTACTGAGATGTTTCACTTCACCACGTATGGCTGTTTCGGACTATTAATTCATCCGAGACAAATGCCGTTTACGGCATTGGGTTTTCCCATTCGGAGATCCACGAATCGAAGCTTGCTTGCAGCTATCCGTGGCTTATCGCAGCTTGCTGCGTCCTTCATCGCCTCTTGGCACCAAGGCATTCACCATAAGCCCTTTGTAGCTTGATCAAATTGATAATCCATTGATGGATTACACTTATATATTTGCCCTGATTGTATGTAGTTTTCAATGAACAGATCCCACTCCTTACGGAGTGGCAAGGTGTTTGGTGGGCCTGACTGGATTCGAACCAGTGACCCTGCGCTTATCAAGCGCATGCTCTAACCAACTGAGCTACAGGCCCGAGCAAACCTTTGGCTTTGGTGGAGCTGAGGAGGATCGAACTCCTGACCTATAGCTTGCAAAGCTACCGCTCTACCAGCTGAGCTACAGCCCCGCATCCATGAACTAGCATGGAAGTAGAAGCCTTTGAAAGAACTGGCTCTCCGAAATCTGAACTGTGCGACAAGCTTACCCTAACTATACATGATTAGTTACAGCGAGCGACCGAAGCCGCGCGCCGCGACTGATCATTTTGATTTTATTCTCCTTAGAAAGGAGGTGATCCAGCCGCAGGTTCCCCTACGGCTACCTTGTTACGACTTCATCCCAATCACCAGCCATACCTTCGGTGCCTATTTCCTTGCGGTTAACGCAGCAACTTCGGGTACGACCGGCTTTCATGATGTGACGGGCGGTGTGTACAAGGCCTGGGAACGTATTCACGGCGCCGTAGCTGATGCGCCATTACTAGCGATTCCAGCTTCATGCCGTCGAATTGCAGACGACAATCTGAACTGGGCCCGGTTTTAGGGGATTTGCTTGCGTTTGCACGCTTGCGTCCCTTTGTGCCGGGCATTGTAGTACGTGTGCAGCCCTAGCCGTAAGGGCCATACTGACTTGACGTCATCCCCACCTTCCTCCTCGTTGAAGCGAGGCAGTCTACTCAGAGTGCTCCATCTTTTCAGATAGGTGGCAACTGAGTACAGGGGTTGCGCTCGTTGCGGGACTTAACCCAACATCTCACGACACGAGCTGACGACAGCCATGCAGCACCTGTGCAAGCTGATATTGCTATCTCGTCACGCTTTCACGCTTCTACTACTTGCATGTCAAGGCTAGGTAAGGTTCTTCGCGTTGCATCGAATTAAGCCACATACTCCACCGCTTGTGCAGGCCCCCGTCAATTTCTTTGAGTTTTAATCTTGCGACCGTACTCCCCAGGCGGCGCATTTATCGCGTTAGCTTCGCCACGAGAGGGGTTGATTCCTCGCACAGCAAATGCGCACCGTTTACAGCCAAGACTACCGGGGTATCTAATCCCGTTTGCTCCCTTGGCTTTCGTGCCTCAGCGTCAGGAAGTGTCCAGAGACTCGCCTTCGCCACTGGTGTTCCTCTCGATATCTACGCATTTCACTGCTACACCGAGAATTCCAGTCTCCCCTCCACTCCTCAAGCCAACCAGTATCCAATGCAGTTTCGGCGTTGAGCACCGAGATTTCACATCAGACTTTTTTGGCCGCCTACGCACCCTTTACGCCCAGTAAATCCGAACAACGCTTGGGACCTCTGTATTACCGCGGCTGCTGGCACAGAGTTAGCCGTCCCTTCCTCTTCCACTACTATCAACCTGCGTCGTGTTGGGACGCAGGGATTGCTCGCAGATGACAGGGGTTTACGGGCCGAAGCCATTCATCCCCCACGCGGCGTCGCTCCTTCAGGGTTTCCCCCATTGAGAAAAATTCTCGACTGCTGCCACCCGTAGGTGTCTGGACCGTGTCTCAGTTCCAGTGTGGCTGGTCGTCCTCTCAGACCAGCTACCCGTCTTAGCCTTGGTGAGCCGTTACCTCACCAACTAGCTGATAGGCCGCGGGCTAATCCTAAAGTGTCAGGCCTTACGGTCCCCAACTTTGATGGCCAAAAAATGCTTTTCGGACATCACATCCGGTATTAGCTCCGATTTCTCGGAGTTATTCCAAACTTCAGGGAATATTACCCACGTGTTACGCACCCTTGCGCCGCTGAACATCTCGAATATTGCTACCCGAAATGTCCCGCTCGACTTGCATGTCTTATCCACGCCGCCAGCGTTCGTTCTGAGCCAGAATCAAACTCTCCGTTAGAAACGTTAGTTCGATTTTGCCAGATGGTTAAATCTGGCTATTTGCAGTTAAAACTCTTTGAGCGACTTTGGTCAACAAAGTCATTCTCAAAGGGGCTCTCACTTGTCGCACAATTCAGTTTTCAAAGAGCCACGCGACCGATGTCGCCAAAAATCTCCCGGTTTAAGGGGAAAAAAAACCCGAGTGCCGACTTTTATTCAAACTCGGCAACCCAGCTTTTTTAACTGCGGAAATTGATATCAGATCCGCAATGCCCGTCAACATTTTTATTTTAACGGGCTTTTCTGAACAAAAAAGTTCAAAAGAACCCGCACAGAATACTTAATGGTTGAAGGCGTGCAACATCTTTTTTAAATTTTCTTTGAGTTCCCCAAGCGTCGCGTTTTAGCCTTCCCAGGCTCGACATAACCCCAGTAAAACCGCATTATTACTGCGTGATTGACAAAAAACTAGAATCGTTGCGGTGCCTTTTAAGCGGCTTCAAGTCAGCGCTGATCGCTTATTCCGGCGGTGGCGATTCTGTTTTGCTGGCTTACGTGGCTAACGAAGTGCTGGCCGAGCGCTCACTAGCAGTGATCGCTGATTCCGCCAGCTTGCCGAGGAGGGAATTGACGGAGGCGCTGGCTATCGCCGACACGTTCAAAATCCCAATCCGTATCATAAAAACAGCTGAATTTTCAAGCTCTGAATATACTTCTAACCCGTTTAACCGTTGCTACTTCTGTAAACATGAGTTGTTCACTGAACTAATTCCGATCGCCAAGGAGCTTGGTTTTCCAGTTATCGCTTATGGAGAAAATGCTAGCGATGTGGGTGATTATCGCCCTGGAGCCCAAGCGGCGGCCGAATTTAACATCCGAGCACCCCTTAAAGAGGTGGGACTAACCAAAGCCGAGGTTCGCGAACTTTCTGCCCGTTTTGGCCTGCCGACGAGCAATAAACCGCAAATGGCATGCCTCAGTTCGCGCGTGCCGCACGGCGAGCGAGTGACCGAGCAAAAGCTCCAGATGATTGAAGCTGCGGAAAATTGTCTTCGGGATAATGGCTTTCACGATGTGCGTGTGCGTCATCACGAACTACCTAGCCAGCCGGCGTTGGCTACGCCCATGACAAGTCCACATTTGGTTCATCAGGCAGTTACTTTTAACCAACCCGCGCTTGCCCGCATCGAAGTGGGCGTCAGCGAATTATCCCGACTAGACGACGCCGCTCTCTGCACCCGCATACTCGCAGCACTTAAGCAGCTCGGGTATGCGTCGGTGACCTTCGACCCGCAAGGCTACCGACGCGGGGGAGCGAATGATCTCACCAAACCTTCCAACGGCTGGACCGGTGTGCAGTCGCTCGCCATCCGGCAGGATCATCCCTAGCCTAGCCAGTGCATTTGGCGCATCTGCGACTCCGGGACTTCCGCAACTACTCGCGGCTCGATGCGGACTTCAGCCCCGGTTTTCAGGTCCTCTTGGGGCACAATGCCCAGGGCAAAACCAACATTCTCGAAGCCATTTACCTGTTGGCCACACTGCGGTCATTTCGCGGTGTCGGTGGCGCCCAGATGATTCGGCACGCGGCGAAAGGCTACTTTGTCGGCGGAACGGTGGTCAGCACGGCCAGCCATGAAATCAAAATGTATTGGTCCGTGCCTGAGCGTAAAATCGCGCTCGACGGGCAACCCGTGCGCCGACTAACGGACTACCTCGGGACGTTGCGTGCGGTGGTGTTTTGCACGGAAGATTTGCAACTCGTAAAAGGCACGGCGCGCACGCGGCGGCGTTTTCTCGACCTCCTGCTCACGCAATCCCAGCCGAATTACCTGCCGCTCCTCCAACGCTACGCGCAAGCTCTCCGCTCCCGTAATTCCTTGCTTAAGCAACGCTCCCCGGACCCCACACTGCTTGACAGCTTCTCGCACCAGTTGGTGAGCCTTGGCAACCAACTCATCACCGCACGCCGCGAACTCCTCCCCCGCATTTCGCCGCTGGCACGCCTCGCTTATCGGCGCATTTCCCACGATGCCGAAGAGCTTCGCCTTGAATACCAGCCCTGCGTGAAAGCGGACTTTGCCGTAGAACTGGCCCGCTCCCGGGAACGCGAGCGAGCCTTTCGCGCCACACTGGTTGGCCCGCACCGCGACGAACTCACCCTCCTGCTCAACGATCGTCCAGCCGCGCAATTCGGCAGCGAGGGGCAGAAGCGCACCCTCGCCATCGCCCTGAAAATGGCGCAGGCCGAATACATCACCGGCATCCTCGGCACGCCGCCAGTGCTTCTGATTGACGACGTGATGGGCGAACTGGATGCCCAGCGCCGCGCTGGCTTACTCCCGCTGCTCGAGCGAGCTCACCACGCGCGCGGGCAGGTTTTCATGACGTGCACCGAGGAAAATTGGCCGCGCGAACTGGGTCGCGCGTTGCATCGCTGGGAAATTAAATCTGGCAACCTCACCGCGCTGACTGGGGCTTGAAATCAAAGTGGCTTAGCACATGGCCCGGACTGCAACGACTGCGCCTGTGTCTCGAGGGCTTATCAGAGGCTAAATGATTTCCTGCTATAAAGCTGCTCTCAGCACGGAGCGCAACTCCTCTTGGGTCAAAGAAATCGGGTTTGTCTTCATGCTGCTGGCTTGCCCCGCCTTGTCTGCGACTGCGGCGACGTCCTCCTGCGCCAAGCCCCAAGCACGTAACGGCGGGATTTGCAGCGAGCCGTAAAGTTCCTTCGTCCATGCCACGCCATCGTCCGCCCTTGCTTGCGGACTGTCGGTGAGTAAGCGCGCAACTACGTCGTATCGGTGCCGTGCCGGGCTGTCCGGGGCACGCTCACGGAGGGCGCGAACATTCGCCGCCATCACGCCAGGCAGTAATGCAGCGCACACGGCTCCGTGCGGCGCGGGAAACATTCCGCCAATCGGTGCAGCGAAACCATGCACCGCGCCAAGCCCAGCGTTTGCGAGCGCCAGGCCGCCGAACAGACTCGCCAAAGCCATGTCTTCGCGCGCCGCGACGTCGTTGCCGTGCTCAAAAGCCCGAAGGAGCGCACGTGCAGCGCGACGGATACCCTCGACACAAAGCGCATCGGTCATCGGATTTGCGCGCCCGCAGACGTAGGGTTCGATGAGTTGAGTGAGTGCGTCCATGCCGGTGCTGGCAGTGAGTGCGGGCGGAAGGTCGAACGTAAGTTCTGGGTCCACCAATGCCACGCGAGGAAGCAAATGCGGACTGCGTAAACTTACCTTCACTCGGCGCTCGGGCGACACGAGCACAGCGTTGCGCGTGACCTCCGCCCCAGTTCCAGCGGTAGTGGGAATAGCCAGCAATGGCAAGGCGGGCTGCGTCAGGGGCAAAGCGCGCCCAATAACTTCAAGATAATCCTCCAACTTTCCGCCGTTCGTGAACAGTCCAGCAATAGCCTTAGCCGCGTCAATGGCACTGCCACCACCAAATGCGATTACGCAATCGCACTGCGCCACCCGCGCCCTTGCTAAACCCTCAACCACGGCGTCGGTAGTTGGTTCGCCAACGATGGGAAATAATTCACCCGTCACACCAGCCGCCGCGAGTTGTGCAACCAGCGGCTCTGCCCGAGCAACGGACTTGCCGGTAACGATAAGCGCATTCTCACCCAGCGAGGTCGCGATGGTTCCGGCCTGCTGGAAGGTGCCAGTGCCAAAGACGATGCGGCTGGCAGTGGCGAACTCGAAGCGCATTAGAATCGGACGGTGTGTTTCTTTATCCCTGATCCGCCGGTGCGGGCCGCCGTGTTCACGAAACACGCGACAAAAAACACGCCCTCACCATCCCGCATCTTCAGGAAAAACGTTCTTAAACTTCACGCTGGTTCGTGGCTCGGCCATCATCGGAGCCACGGCGTCACGCCAAGTGGCGTAATGCACGGTTTCCTTATGTTGCGCGGGTGCGGCGGCGGTGCGATATGCCTCAACCAGCACGAACCGCGTCGGGTCATCCGCCTGCTGCATCACATCGAAACGCGCGATGCCCGGCTCTTGTAAACTGGCACGGGCATTGGCGAGCGTCGCAGCTTTGAACACCTCAACCCATTCGGGCTTAACCTGGACGTGGACGTGGACGACGAGCATGGCAGCTTGGTCAGTAACCCATTTTTTGCAGTTCTCTTTGAAGCTGCTCCTGAAACTCCATCACATCCATCTTCGAGGGCTTGTATCCCTTCTGCGCGGGCACGACGCCCATGCGGCCCATCTGATCGAGATACCAATCAGCAGTCTGGCCGTCACTGAACGTGACCTTACCGCTGACTATGGTGCCGGGGCGCGCGAGGGCGTCAGTGGTGAGCTTCACGCCGCCAAGCGCTGGAAGCGCATCCGCTGGAGGCGATGCCTCGGCGACTAACGGCGGCGAGCTTGCAGTCGGAGCGGCAATGGGCGAATTGGGCGCGGGCTGCTTGGGTGGCTCGGGATCTTTAGGCTTGAGCCGTAAGTCATCGAGCAGGAAGCGCACTTCCATATAGGTCATGCTCAGGCCGAGTTCGGCGGAAATTTTCTTCTGCACGTCGGCGACTTTGAGGCCCTGCTCGAGCCAAACGGAGACCTGCTGCTTTTGCGCGTCGGTTAAATTCATGTTTAAAGCGGGCGCCTTAATACGCGCTCGCGCCCAAGCCTGCAAGCCGTCCGCGTAAACATTACCACACCTCCACGGGCCCCTTAGGCACCGGGATGCTCTGCCGCTGCGCGGACGCTGGGTCCTGCATGAAACTAGCCACCAACGGCGGCGGGGCGAAGCGCGGGAGTAGGTGACCGTCGCCATCACAGAACTGCTGCCGCCAGCGCAGGTAACGCTCCAGCACATCCTGAAACTCCGCGCGGCTACCAACAGTCACGACCTTCTTGTTGAACTCGTTCACCGGGCCGAACCGCTTGGCATACCACGGCGCGACCTTGCGAAACATCCGGCAGCCGTGCTCCTCGCCAAATACCTCAACCATCAAATCCAAATGCCGGCACATCACGCGCACGCGCTCCTCAAACTTTGGCTCCGGCAAAAGTTCGCCCGTCGCGAGCAAATGCTGGATCTGCACGAAAATCCACGGGTTGTAAAACGCTCCGCGCCCCACGCTCACACCCGCGCAGCCGGTGTCGTTGAACATCTTCTGCGCTGCCTCGGGCGTGGTCACATCCCCATTACCTATGACGGGAATCTTCACGGCTTCAACGACCTTGCGAATGCCCGCCAAGTTCACGGTCCCGCTAAAACCCTGCTCGCGCGTGCGGCCGTGGACGAAGATAGCGGCGACCCCCACACCTTCCAGCGCGCGCGCCAACTCCGGCGCGGTGAGGTTCTCGTCGTCCCAGCCGAGCCGCATCTTAGCGGTCACGGGGATTTTGACGGCTTCGACCATGCCCTTCACGAGCGCGGCGGTCTTCTCGTGCTCGGTCATCATCGCGGAACCGCCGCCCACGCGGCAGACCTTGCGGACGGGACAGCCCATGTTGATGTCCACGCTGGCTACGCCGCGCTGTTCAAGATCCACGGCGGCAGCGCGCATCTCGCCGGGCACGGAGCCAAAGAGCTGCACGGCCAGCGGGCGGTCGCGCTCGTTGGTCTCAATGAGCTTGAGCGCCTTCTTGTTCCGCTCCAGTAACGAGCGCGCGTTGACAAGATCCGTGGTGCAGAGGTCCACGCCGCCGACCTCGCGGATGACGAGACGGAACGGCAGGTTCGTGTAGCCCGCAAGGGGCGACAAAAACAAGTGCGACTGAAGCTCAAGTGGCCCGAGCCGGAACATAGCACGAGGATTGAGCGGGCTGGCAAGAGAGGCAAGCCACCACCGCATAAATGCAAGGCCGCAAGAGAGCGTGGCCGCGAGGCAAGGCAATAATCCTAGACACTGTTACTTCAGGATCCCCGTTGACTATTCGCGGCGTGGTGTCTTTGCGCTGATTGGGATCCTGCTTGATAAAGCCGCGCCAATTCCTCCAACGGCACACCCCGATAGTAACCCAGCGTCACCCGCCACATGAGCGCGTAGGTGCGGAGGACGCCAAGCTTGGCGAACTTGCGGGCAGCGGTGCTGACGGTCGCATTTGCTAGTGCTAGACGGCCCAGCGGACGCAGCCGTTTACATAGCTCGAACTCTTCCATCAGCGGCACGGCCGGCACGCCACCGATGCGTTCGAGCGTCTCGCGGCGGAGGAAAATGCACTGGTCCGCCATCACGCGCCCGGTGACAAGAAGCCGCCACCAGCACTTGAACCGCGACCCACGCACCAACCAGTTCGGCGGGTCACGGAAGACTTTGTAGAAACCACCGGCCACCACGCCGGGCTGCGCCATGCAATCGAGCAGAGCGCGCCCGGCATTCGGAGGAACCCACGTGTCAGCGTGCAGGAAAAGAAGGTATTCGCCCGTTGCCCGAGCCGCACCGGCGCGAAGTTGGCGGCCGCGCCCCGGCTCGCTGTGGACCACGAGACAGCCAGCGGTGGCCGCAATTTTCACCGTGTCATCGCGACTCCCGCCATCGGCGAGGACGACCTCCTTCAATTCCGGCATGAGCCAAACCCGGCTCAGAGTGTTAGGCAACTCGCCCGCCTCGTTGAGCGCAGGGATGACTACGGAGATACAGCCGCTCATGTGAGGCTGTGGAAACGGATCAGGCTATTCCCACTCAATCGTCCCGGGCGGCTTGCTGGTGATGTCGAAGACGCAGCGGTTCACGCCTTTTACCTCGTTAATGATACGGGTAGCGAGTTTCTCCAGGATTTCGTAGGGCAGCTTCACCCAGTCAGCAGTCATGCCGTCCTGGCTTTCGACAGCGCGCACGCAGATGGTGAAGTCGTAGGTGCGCTCGTCGCCCATCACGCCCACGCTTTTGCACGGGAGCAGCACGGCGAAGCTCTGCCAAATCTGGTAATACAGCCCGCTGGTCTTCATTTCCTCAACCACAATGGAGTCCGCTTCGCGCACGATGCGGAGCTTGTCCGCCGTGAGGTCGCCGAGCACGCGCACGGCCAGGCCGGGGCCGGGGAAAGGCTGGCGATAGACGATTTCCTTCGGCAGGCCGAGTTCGAGGCCGAGCAGACGCACCTCGTCCTTGAACAGGCAGCGAAGCGGCTCAACGAGCTTGAACTTCATGTCCTTGGGCAGGCCACCGACGTTGTGGTGACTCTTGATAAGGGCGGCGGGATTGCCCGCGATGGGCACGGACTCGATCACGTCGGGATAGAGCGTGCCCTGCGCGAGGAACTTGGCCTTGCCAGCTTTTTTCGTCGCGGCCTGAAATACATCAATAAACGCCTTACCAATGATTTTGCGTTTCTTCTCGGGCTCGGTGACGCCCTTGAGTTTCTTTAGAAACAACGCCGTAGCATCCTCGTATTGCAGCTTCACCTTGAAGTTGCGGCCGAAGACCTCCTGCACAACCTCGGCTTCGCGCGCGCGGAGCAGGCCGTTGTTTACAAAAATGCAAGTGAGTTGGTCGCCAATGGCGCGGTGCAAGAGGGCGGCAGCCACGCTGGAATCCACCCCGCCGCTGAGGCCGAGGATGACGCGCTCGCTGCCGACCTGCGCGCGAATGTCCGCAACGGCGCGCTCAAGATAGTTGCGCATCGTCCAGTTCTTGCCGCAGCCGCAAATCGTATGAACGAAGTTGCTGTAAACCTCGCGTCCGCGTGGGGTGTGTACGACCTCGGGGTGAAATTGCAGGCCGTAAATGCGGCGCTCCCGGTGCTCAATGACCGCGTAGTCGCTATTCTCCGTGGTGGCAACGACGGCAAAGTCCTCCGGCAACTTGGTGAGCTTGTCGCCGTGGCTGTTCCAAACTTGTAACGTGTTCGGCAGGTTTTCAAAGAGCGCGCAACTCGCGTCATGGACAGTCAAAGTGCCCTTGCCGTATTCACGTTTCTGACCCTTCTCGACCTTGCCGCCATTAAAATGTGCGAGCAGTTGCACGCCGTAACAAATGCCGAGGACGGGCACGCCAAGTTTGAAAATCCCCTTGTCCGGCAACGGCGCATCCTTGGCGTAAACGCTGGAGGGTCCGCCAGAGAGGATGATGCCGCGCGGAGCCATCGCGGCGATCTCGTCCGCCGGAGTGTCGTAGCGGACGATGGTGGAATACACGTTGCATTCGCGGATGCGTCGCGCGATGACCTGCGTGTATTGTGAACCAAAATCTAGGATGACGATTTGCTCGCTCATGCGAAAGGGCGAAGTGTTTGCCAATGCCGGCGGGTAAGGGCGAGGAAAAAGAGTAGATCCGCCGCGCGTTACTTCCGGGCGAAAATGCGGTTAGCCTCCTCGAGCGTTTCCTTGGAGCCGATATCATACCAGATGCCGGGCACGGCCCACGTGAAGACCGGCATGCGCGGGTAGAGCCATTGGATCAGGCGGCCAGGTTGATCGGGGTTGTTGCCCTCGGCGAGGTATTGGGCCACCAGCGGGAGCGTGGCGCGCGGATAATAGTAAAGCGCGATCCCAATCATCGTGCTCGCCGGCTGCTCGGGCTTCTCCTTGAAGTCACTGATAACGCCATCGCGGTTCACGGCCACCACACCGTATTTCTTCGCAGCCTCCAGCTGTTCCACGTCATATACGCCCAAAACCGGCGAATTCCTCGCGCGGCAGAATTCACCAAACGCTCCCAACTTTTCGCTGAAAAGGTTGTCGCCCGCCACCACGATGAGATCATCATCCAACTTTTCCTGCTGCAGCACTAGGTTCAGGTCCCCGATGGCCCCGAGCTTGTTTGAGTCGTTGGTCGAGCCATCGTTGATCACGGTGAAGGCGAAGGGCGCGCGCGCGCCGTAATCATCCGCCCACTTCTGGAAGTGCCCAGCGAATTTCGCGTTGGTCACCACATACACGCGGTCAATCCCCCGGATGGGCGCGAGGTTGTCCATCACGTAGTCAATCATTGGCTTGCCGGCGACGGACAGCAATGGCTTGGGCTGTGAGAGAGTAAGCGGATAAAGCCGCGTGGCGTAACCGGCACCGAGGATCAGGACTTTCATCGCGGGGCGTTGTAGGCGGAAGGCGGCTTGGTGTCAAAAGCAAGCCGACGCCTAACTTGCGCCTTGCCGTTTCGCATTCGGCCGTTAGTTTCCGCGCGTGGCGAAACCGGTAAAAAAGTCCCAGCCCCCCAAGGCCGTCTTGCTCGGCGTCGGGCTTGATTCCGACGGCCACAAGCGCGTCACCACGGGCGACAACTTCGCGCTCGTTGGCGGCTCAAAAGACACGCACGACCAGATGACTGAAAAAGCCATCAAAATCAACGAGAAGCTCCGTCAGAAGGGCAAGCAACTCGGGGAAGTGTCCCGCGAGGAGTTCGACGACATCGCACATGAAGTCGGCCTCCGTCGGCATGACCCGCAGGCCAACTGATTTTCCATGGGCGCCGAGAAACATCCCTACCTGTTCCTGCTGGTGTTCTTCGTTATGGCGCTGGGATTTGCCGTGGGACCACTCATCTTGGCCGCGCTGTGGGCCAAGTTCGTCTCGCCACAAAAGCCGGGCAACGTGAAGAACTCAACTTACGAGTGCGGCCTGGAGTCCAAGGGGGATGCTTGGGTAGCCTTTAAGTCGGAGTATTACCTTTACGCCATCTTGTTCCTAGTCTTCGACGTGGAGACGATTTTTCTGCTGCCCTTCGCCGTGGCGTTCACAGGCCTTTCCGTGGGCGCGATCTTAGCCATGCTCATCTTCGTGCTTTTGCTGGTGGAGGGACTTGCTTGGGCGTGGGTGAAGGGAGTGCTCACATGGAAATAAAAATGGCGCATTGCGAATGCCAAATGGTTTTCCGGTGCATTCGGACTATTTTCTAGCAATTATTCGCAATTCGGTATTCGCAGGTGAACTCATGGACGAAGGCCTCAAAAGCGAACTGACCAAGCAAGGCATCTACGTGGTGAAGCTCGAGCAGCTTTACAATTGGGGCCGCAGCAACTCTGTCTGGCCGCTGGGTTTTGGGCTGGCCTGCTGCGCCATCGAGATGATTGCCGCCAGCATGGCCCGCTTCGACCTCTCCCGCTTCGGCGCGGAAGTATTTCGCCCCTCGCCCCGACAAGCTGACCTCATGATCGTGGCCGGCACCGTGACCAAGAAAATGGCCCCGCAGGTTGTGCGCCTTTACAACCAGATGCCCGAGCCAAAATACGTCATCGCCATGGGCGCGTGTGCCATCTCGGGCGGCCCCTTCAAGCAAGGCTACAACGTGCTCAAAGGCATCGACAGATACATCCCGGTGGACGTCCACATTCCCGGCTGTCCGCCCCGGCCTGAGGCGCTCATCCACGCCTTCATGACCTTGCAGCGGAAGATTGACGCGCAGAAAGTCTTCGGCCCCGACCGCGCGCACCACTTCGACGCTGACAAGCCCAGCGAGTTTCCCATCCCGCTCTACGGCGAACACGACCTCGTGCCAGCCAAGAACCCGAACGTGTGGGAACCGGCGGTGGTGGTGCGGTGAACCTTCTCGGAACAGTGAAAGCGCGTGACAAAGCTTTTGAATCGAAATACGACAAGTATGCCGAGCATCCGCGCTTTGGGCATCGACCGCGTCGCACGGGGCTAAACCCTGACCCTTACGATGCTTCAGTCAACCTGCACTACAACGCGACCAATTTAGATGAAATCCGCAGACGTCTGCTGCTCTTGACAGGGGAAGACCTCCCGAATGCAAAGCAATTAGAGCCGTTCTGGCCCAAAGGACTCCCTCGAATTTCCGGGACTGCCGTTAAGGCCGAGCCAGCCAAGCAAAACAAGCCGACAGTCCCAGTCACGCATTACTTCGACGTGGAGCGAGTTTGCCGTCGTTGCAGCCAACCGTTCATCTTCTTCGCGGAGGAACAAAAACACTGGTATGAGGAATTGGGCTTTCGCCTTGAGGTCGACTGCGTGCTCTGTCACCCGTGCCGAAAGCGCGAGCAATCTTTGGCAGCCAAGCGGGCAGCCTACGAACGGCTGGTAAAATCCAAGAGCCGCGACTGGAGGGAGACTTTGCAGATGGTCAATTTCGCGGTGAGCCTAAGCGAAGAAGGAGTTTTCAGCGGCCGGGTTGTGGAGCGAATGCGAGCTGCGTTGAAAAGTGTTCCGGCGGAAGAGCGGAACAGACCGAGCTACAAGAACCTGATTGCCCGCATCAAAGCGATTTCGGAACAGGACAAGAAGTAATGGCGATGGAAACCCTTGAGCAAATCAAAGCCCGCGTTGAGGCCGCTGTGTCCGGCGCGCAACTGACCCTCTTGAAAAACGATAGCCCCAGCGCGCAGCATTCACTGCTGGTGGGCGTCGAGCACGCCTTCGCCGTCGCCAAGTTTCTCCGCGATGACCCGCGGCTTCGCCTCGACTACTGCTCGAATGTCACCGGCGTTGATTTCCTCGACGCCGAGTTGTCCGAGAAGGTGAAGGTCAAAAAGGTCGTGGACGGCGTGGAGAAGGAGGTCGAGGAAGTGAAGAAGACCAAGCGCGCTGGCTATCTCGAAGTGGTCTATCACCTCTACTCGATGGCGTTGAAGCACGGGCCGATCATCCTGCGCCAGCGCACGCCCGGCCGCACGGACCCGGTGAAGGTCACCTCGCTCACGCCGCTGTGGCGCAGTGCGGAGTTTCAGGAGCGTGAGGTGTTCGACCTCTACGGCATTCTCTTCGATGGGCATCCCGACCTGCGCCGCCTGCTGATGTGGGACGGCTTCAAGGATTACCCGATGCGGAAAGA
>VHDH01000011.1 GCA_016871445.1 Verrucomicrobiota bacterium
TGGTATTCATCTCCCCCAACGGAACTGTCAGCACCCCGTTTTACTTTTTCAATCGTTACGACCGCGATAGTGTCGCACAGACTTGGCAGGTGCTGCGCAGCGAACTCGATCAAATGCTTCTCGACCACTCACGCAGCAAGGGCACCACGGTGAAGGAGGAAACCACCGTCAAAGAACTGCTTCGTGAGAATGGTCGTGTGGTCGGTGTGCGTGCACAACACAAGGATGGTCCTGTGGCAGAGTATCGTGCTCCTATTACGCTGGATTGCACGGGTAAAGAAGCCTTTGCTGCCGTTCGCAACGGCTGGCGCACGCGCGATCCCTATTTAAACAAGGTTGCCGTCTGGACCTATTACAAAGGCTCGAAGCGGGAATCCGGCATAGACGAGGGTCAGACCGCCGTGGCCTACGTGCCGGATAAGGGATGGTTCTGGCACATTCCGCAACATAACGACATGGTAAGCGTGGGTGTTGTAGCCGAAGGCAAATACCTCACGCGTGACGGCGTGCGTGAACCGAGAGATATTTTCAATCGTGAAGTGGAACAAAATGTTTGGATCAAAGAACATCTCTCCGTCGGCCAGCAGGTTGGTCCTCACTACGTTACCAGCGAATACACCCAACACGCTCGTCATTGTGGCAGCGCCGGCCTACTGTTGGTCGGCGATGCTTTTGCGTTTCTGGATCCTGTATTTAGTAGCGGACTAATGCTGGCATTGAAGAGCGGAGTGATGGCCGGCGACGAAGTTCATAAGGCGATTGAAGCAAACGATTTTTCTCCGGCTCGCTTCGCTGATTACGCTAAGTCGATGCGTCTGAGTGTGGAGAATATGCGGAAGCTTGTGTATGCCTTTTACAATCCGAACTTCTCGTTCAAGGACGTGACCGCTAAGTATCCCGAGGCTGGAGGCGAGATCACTGACTGCCTCAGCGGCGATGTGGACAAAAATTTCGAGCCGCTTTGGCAAAAATTCCGTGAGTTTGTGCCGTTACCGGATGACTTGCCCCTGGGACAGCCGCTGGCAAACTAGCCGGCGATGAACCTCGTCCAGATCACCCCCGGTGCGGGTGGAATGTATTGTGGCAACTGCTTACGAGACAACGCGCTCGTAGCTGCATTACGCCTGCGCGGGCATACCGTGCTCATGGTGCCACTCTACCTGCCCATGACGCTTGACGAGCCTAACCAGGCTGCCGGTGTGCCAACCTTCTTCGGCGGCATAAATGTTTACCTCCAACAACAATCAGTCTTCTTTCGGCACACGCCCCAATGGCTGCATGCGCTGCTGGACTCCCCTGCTTTTCTCAAGCTCGCTGCCGGGCGCGCCGCCAAGACCCGCGCCGCCGACGTTGGCGAACTATCCCTCTCGATGTTGCGCGGTGAGGAGGGTAACCAAGTGCGCGAGCTCGACGAGCTAGTCACATGGCTTAAAACTCAGCCCCGTCCTGATGTAGTGTTACTCTCCAACGCGCTGCTCGTCGGTTTCACGCGCAAACTGAAATCCGAGCTAGGGTGTAAAGTCGTCTGCAACCTCCAAGGTGAGGACGCTTACCTCGATTCGATGCCCGACCCGATGCGCAAGCAGGTTTGGAGTTTGTTAGCCGAGCGCTGTCGGGATTGCGACCTCTTCCTCGCGCCCAGCCGTTACTTCGGCGACACGATGGCGCGGCGTTTGAGTCTCCCGGCTGACAAAGTCAAAGTGATTTTTAACGGCATCAATCTCGCTGGCCATGGTGACCAATCGCAGATGGCGGGTGATAAAGGCGAAATTGCAACCCGACTGTCAAATGCCTCCAGTCACTTGCCACCTGTTCTCGGCTACTTCGCCCGTATGTGCCCCGAGAAGGGCCTCGACCTGCTAGTCGAGACGTTCATCGAATTGAAACGGCGTAACAGCGTGCCCGGCCTAAAACTCAAGGTTGGTGGTGGCTGCGGCCCCGGCGACGAGCCGTTTGTCGCGCAACTCAAAGACCATCTGCGGCGGGCGGGCTGCCTTAAGGAAGTTTCTTTTCATCCCAACCTGACGCGCGCACAAAAGATCGCCTTCCTTCAATCGCTCACCGTCTTCTCCGTGCCTGCGCTCTACGGCGAGGGCTTTGGGCTTTATCTAATCGAGGCACTCGCGGCGGGCGTGCCAGTAGTGCAGCCACGTCACGCGGCATTCCCCGAACTGGTCGAGGCCACCGGCGGTGGCGTCATCGCCGAGGCAAATGCAGTTGCGCTCGCAGCGGCTATTGAGTCTCTCCTACTTGACCCAGCAAGGCTCCAAGCACTGAGTGAAACGGGGCGGCGGGCGGTAACTGAGCAGTTCACCGTGGATCAGATGGCGAAGGGCATCGAGGCGACCCTAGCGGCACTCACCAGACTGTAACGCGGCAAGAACACAGAACGCCGTTGCCGCGTCCAACAGACGCCGTTATATTTTTTTTGTGAATTCCCTGTGCGTTGGGCCTCAGATAGACAGCGTCAGCCGTCGCAACTTCCTCAACCGTTGTGGCATGGGCATGGGTACGCTGGGCCTGACAGGCTTACTTTCATCAGCGGACGCCTCGGAGTCGGTCAACCCCCTTGCACCAAAAGCCCCGCACTACCGCGCACGAGCCAAGCGCGTCATTCACTTCTTCCTCAATGGCGGGCCGTCGCACGTTGACACGTTCGACCCCAAGCCCGTGCTCGCCAAATACGCCGGCCAGCAGCTCCCCAGCGAGAACCTTCGTACCGAACGCAAGACCGGTGCGGCGTTTCCCTCCCCTTTCAAGTTTCAGCGCTACGGACAAAGCGGTCTCGAAATCAGCGAGGTCTTCTCCCGCACCGCGCAATTCGCTGACGACATCGCGGTGGTGCGCTCGATGTATGCGCAGGTGCCGAACCACGAGCCGTCGCTCATGTTGATGAACTGCGGCGACTCTGTGCAGGCGCGGCCCAGCTTCGGCTCGTGGATGCTCTACGGTCTCGGCACGGAGAACCAAAACCTGCCCGGCTTCATCGCGATGTGCCCTGGGGGCTACCCCATCAAGGACACGCAGAACTGGCAAAACGGCTTCCTGCCCGGCGTGTATCAGGGGACCTTCATCGACCCCCAGCACACGCAGTTGGAGAAACTCATCGAGAACATCCGCAGCCCGCACGCGACCGCCGAGATGCAGCAGCGCCAACTGGGTTTGCTCCGCCAGTTGAATGACGAGCACAAAGCCGCCCGCGCGAACGATTCGCGGCTCGACGCCCGCATCCAGTCCTTTGAACTCGCCTTCCGCATGCAGATGGAGGCGAGCGAGGCGTTTGACCTGAGCCGGGAACCCGAGCGTCTCCGCGCGCTTTACGGCGAGCACGTCCACGGGCGGCAAACGCTCATTGCGCGGCGGCTGCTGGAACGCGGCGTGCGCTTCGTGCAGCTCTGGCACGGGGCGGGTCAGCCGTGGGACAACCACGACAACATCGAGGGTAACGTCCGCAAGCTCGCCGCGCAGATTGACCAGCCCATCGCCGCGCTCATCGCGGACCTCAAGCAGCGCGGCCTCTTCGAGGACACGCTCATCCTCTGGGGCGGCGAGTTCGGCCGCACGCCGACAGTGGAACTGACCGACGCCGGCAAATCCAAGCTCGGCCGCGACCACAACCACTACGGCTTTAGCGTCTGGATGGCGGGCGGCGGCATCCGGGGCGGCACCGTCCACGGCGCGACGGATGAGTTCGGCTTCGCCGCCGTCCAAGACCGCGCGTCCGTCCACGACCTGCACGCGACGATGCTCGACCGCCTCGGCTTCGACCACGAGCGCCTTACCTACCGCTACGCCGGCCGCGACTTTCGCCTGACGGATGTGCACGGACATGTGATGCGGGATATTGTCGAGTGAGCGCAAAAAGCGTGGGCACTTGAACAAGTTTATAAAATTTCCCCTACCGATCCGCTCATGCGGGTTTGGCGCCAGCATTCTTGCTCGCTTGAGAGCATCGGCCTGCCTGTTTGCCCATCGGGAGTGACTTTATCAGGGGGCAATAGTCTTAAGGACTCGCCCAAATGCGGTGTCAACAGCTACAAGCTTCTCGACTAACTACCTTGGCATCAAGTGGTGGCTTGCTAAGCTCGCCGCATGAAACGCCCGTGCTTTTTTGCGGTCACCGCGCTTGCGCACTTCCTCTTCACTGGCTTCGCCAAAGCCGGCCCGGGTGAACAGACCCGCATGGTCGCCGCGCAGCCGAGCTGGATTGTCGCCACGCCGCAGGTCGAGCTGGCCCTGACCAAGCTCGGCGGGCACATGGCTCCGGTCACTTTCTTCCGCGACTCCGCCCGGCCCGTGCAGCCTTACCACATCAGCCCGTGGCAGGGAGAGAAGCACGCCTACCCGGTGCCGGTGCTGGTGCCGTTGCGCGGCGATTTCTTCTGCCTGCCTTTCGGCGGCAACGGCGAGCCGGTCAACGGCGAGAAGCACCCGCCCCACGGCGAGTCCGCCGGTTCGCCATGGCAACACGTCGCCACGAAGAAAGCCGGCGACGTGACCACGCTCACCACGGTCATCAAGACCAAGGTCCGCCCCGGCACGGTCACGAAGGAGCTTTCCCTCGTGGACGGGCACAACGTCGTCTATTCCCGCCACGTCATCGAGGGCTTCGCGGGCCGAACACCCATCGGCCACCACGCCACGCTCGCGATGCCGGAGCAGGAGGGCGCATTTCGCCTCAAGACCAGCCCGTTCAAATTCGGAATGGTCGCGCCGGGCTTGTTCAGCGATCCTAAGCAGGCCGAGTATCAGGCCTTGCTAGTAGGCGGCCGCTTTACCGAGCTGGACAAGGTGCCGCTCGCGTGGCGCGGCCCGGCCCACACCGACCTCGCGGCGCTGCCCGCCCGCAAAGGCCACGCCGACCTCGTGCTCCTGCTGAACGAGCCGGGCGACCTCGCGTGGGCCACCGCCACGCGGGGCGACGAAGGCTGGCTGTGGTTTGCGCTCAAAGATCCGGCCGTGCTCAACGGCACGCTGCTCTGGCTGGAGAACCACGGCCGCCACGGCCTGCCGTGGTTCGGCCGCAACAACTGCGTCGGCATCGAAGACATCACGGGCCACTGGGCCGACGGCCTCGCCGCATCGCTCGCACCGAACGTGCTCACGCGGGAAGGCATTGCAACGACCATCGAGTTGAGTGCCGCGCGCTCGACAGCGGTGAACTATATTCAGGGTGTCGTGCGCGTGCCGGCCGGCTTTCTCGAGGTGAAAACGCTCGAGTTCGCGCCCGGCCAAGTCAACTTCATCGCCACCACCGGCCAGCGCGTAACCGCACCGGTGCGGCACGAGTTCCTGAAGACCGGCAGGCTGTAAACTGGTACCAGCAGCATCCGCGCATGAACCGAACCTTTCATCGCCGAAGCCGTGAAGCAGGCGGAATGTTCCTGCTCGCGTTGGCCGGCCTTCTGCTGGGCTGGGCGGCTTCGGCTGCTAATCTCACGCCCGCGCAAAACGAGTTCTTCGAGAAGCACATCCGCCCCGTGCTCGCTGCCGAGTGCTATGAATGCCATTCCACGGCGAAGAAGAAGGGCGGTCTCGCGCTCGACACGCGGAATGGGTTGCTTAAAGGCGGCGAGTCTGGTCCCGCGCTTGCACCCGGAGAGCCTGAAGCCAGCCTGTTGCTGCGAGTCCTCCGTCACTCGCATCCAAAGCTGAGGATGCCCAAGAACGGCGCCAAACTGGACGCCCGCACTATAGCGAACTTCGCTGAGTGGATTCGCCAAGGCGCGCCCGACCCGCGCACCGGTTCAGCCACCGCCCCGCATTCGGAGGCTCCAGCCTCATGGACGGACACGCTGGCATTTCGCCGCCAATGGTGGAGCTTCCAACCGCTTTCACAGCCGACAGTGCCCACGCCAAAGAACGCCGCGTGGAGTGCCAATGCCATTGATCGCTTCTTGCTCACCGCGATGGAACAGCGCGGCCTTGCGCCCGGGCCAGCGGCGGATCCACGCACGATTTTCCGTCGCCTGACCTTCGCGCTGACCGGTCTCCCGCCAAAGTCGGAAGAGGTAGAGGCGTTCGTTAAGGAGTGGGAACTGCCAACAGCCAGGAGACAATTGATTATAGAGCGGCTCACAGACCGTCTCCTCGCTTCCCCCGCCTTCGCCGAGCGCTGGGCGAGACATTGGCTCGACCTTGTGCGCTATGCCGAGACGCACGGGTCTGAGGGCGACCCCGAAATCCCACAGGCCTGGCGCTACCGCGACTACGTCATTCGCGCCTTCGCCGCCGATGTACCCGCCGACCAACTCATCCGCGAGCATATCGCGGGCGACTTGCTTTCACCCGCGCAGACTCGTTGGAATAAAACCGACGCGCTGAACGAATCCCGCCTTGGGCTAGCACACTTCCGCCTCGTCGAACACGGCTTTCAACCAGTGGACACGCTCGACGACCAAGTCAAAGCGGTCGACAGCCAGATTGACGTTTTGGCGAAAGCTTTCCAGGGGCTTACCATTTCCTGCGCCCGCTGCCACGACCACAAGTTTGACCCCATTAGCCAGCGTGACTACACGGCACTGTTCGGCGTGCTCGCCTCGGTTCGCCCGGCACAAGTGCAACTCGACGCGCCAGAGGTACTCAACAAAAACCGCGCCGACCTCATCGCGCTAAAAGCCCAAATCAAATCTGCGCTCGCCGACAGTTGGCGCGACGCCATCCCGCCACTTATCGTTCAGCTCACGCGCGGCTCCAGCGCCGACCCGCTGCTCGGCTCGCTCCACCAACGCCTCGCCGCCGCCGAGCAGGAACTCGCCGCCCTCGAAGCCACCGCCCGCACAAAAGCTCTCGCCAGCCGTGCCGGCGGCCTCCAGTCGCCGCCCATCGCACCCAGCACGCCCGAACGACGACTGGAAATCACGGCCCCGCCTCAACCCATCTCCCGCTGGTCGTTCGACACCGATGCGCGCGACCAACTCGGCAACCGCCACGGCGAACTGCTCGGCGGCGCGACGCTCCGCAATGGCCGCCTCGTCCTCGATGGCAAGGAAGCCCACCTTCGCAGCGCGCTGCTTGGCCGCGAGTTGCGCGAGAAGACGCTCGAAGCGTGGGTCACGCTCGCGAACTTCGACCAAGCCGGCGGCGGAGTGGTCACGGTCGAGACCAGCAACGGCGCGGTTTTCGATGCCATTGTCTTCGCCGAGAAGGAGCCTCGGAAATGGGTCAACGGCAGCGACTTCTTCCGTCGCTCGCGCAATCTCGACGGCCCCGCCGAGTCCGCGAAGCCCGACGAACTGATTCACGTCGCCGTCAGCTATCGCGCGGACGGCAGCGTTGCCTTCTTCCGCAACGGCCAGCCCTACGCCGCGCCGCACAAGCCGGAAAGTCCGCCGGTCGTTTTTCCCACGGACGCGCGCGTGTTGCTTGGCCGCCGTCATACGGGTGGCGGACGGGCTCATTTTGCCGGTGAGATCGACGAGGCGCGGCTTTACGACCGCGCACTATCCCCAGCGGAAATCGCGGCATCGTTCCGCACTGGACCCGTGGGTGTCAGCGCTGCAGACATTGCGAAGGCGATGACGCCCGAGCAAACCGCCCGCCATGCGCAGCTTACGGCGAGCGCGAAGCAACTCCGGGCTGAACTCGCTGCGAAGTCTCCCACCAGCAGCGAAGCCATCGCTGCCGCGCTCAAAGACGCGGCGAACAATCCCGACAATCCGCTGCACGCGTGGGCCAAGCTCGGACAACTCGACGACGCGGCCTTCGCGCGTGGTTGGGTCGAATTGGAACAAGCTTGGCGGGCGCGGCTTACCAGCGTCCGCGAGCACAACGCGAAGTTTACGCCCGCTTGGGATTTAGCGAAGCCCGACGAGGCTGCCCAATGGTTCGCGGAGGGCAGTGCCTTTTTGGGGAGCGCGACGGCGCGCATTATTCCGGGCGATTTCGCCCTAGAACCCGAAGGAGAACGCGTCCTAAAGGGCCTGCTACCTGCTGGCATTTCTTCGCATCTCATCTCCGAGAAGCATGGAGGCCTGCTCACATCGCCGCGTTTCCGCATCACGACGGACAACCTCAGCGTGCGCGCGGCCGGCGGCAAGGGCGCAACGGTCCGACTCATCGTAGACAACTATCCACTGGGCGTGAACGCGGTCTTCCCAAAGGCCGCATTAAACCGTGACGATGCTGGCTGGTTACGACTCGACACTGCGTATCGCAAGGACTCATGGGCCTACCTTGAATTTGGCACGGCAGATGACCTCACGCGCAGGTTCGGTAATAGCGATGCTGAGGGCCGCAGTTGGTTCTTCGCTGATCGGGTGGTCTCACACGACGCGCCCGCCCCACCGCGAGATGAGCCACAGGCGCTCGTAGCACTGCTTGCTCGGGCCGACGGATCCAAGGCACCGGTCAATGCCGCCACACTCGCGCGGCATTACGCCACCACGCTCGCTGCCGCCGTACAAGCATGGCGGGACGGTTCGCTGGATGAACCGCACCGGGCACTGCTCGACGCGTGCCTCCGACGCGGCCTGCTGCCAACTTCCGTAAAAGCCCTGCCAACCGTCGCGCCGCTCATCGCCGAGTATCGACGGCGGGAGGCCGAAATTTCCGCTCCGCGTCGTGCGCCTGGAGTCATCGAAGGCACGGCCTTCGACGCGCCGATGTTTCCACGCGGTGACCACACCCGGCCCGGCGAACCCGTCCGGCGCGGCTATCTCGAAGTTCTCCACCTAGGAGGCGAGGCAAGCAGTGTCAAACCCTCTCTGACCGCCGGTGCAAGCGGTCGACTTGAACTCGCCAACGCTATCGCCTCTCCGCGCAATCCGCTGACCGCGCGCGTGATGGTAAACCGCGTATGGCACCACCTCTTCGGGCGCGGCCTCGTGGCGACGGTGGACAATTTCGGCCGGCTCGGCGACCAGCCGACACATCCCGAACTGCTCGACCACCTCGCGTCACAATTCATCGCCGACGGCTGGTCGTTCAAGACGCTCATCCGCCGACTTGTCACCACGCAAGCCTACCAACTTGCCAGCGAACCGACTGCCGCCGCCCGCGAGCGCGACGCATCCAACGAAGTCCTCTCGCACTTCCGCGTCCGCCGACTCGAAGCCGAGGCCATACGCGATACATTGCTCACCGTCAGCGGGCGGCTCGAGCCGATGCAGTTTGGCCCGCCCGTTGGCATCGGTGACCGTACTCGCCGCAGCATTTACCTTAACGTGCGACGCAACAACCTCAGTCCGTTCCTTGAAATCTTCGATGCGCCAAAACCCTTCACCACCCTTGGTCGCCGGGACACGACCAACGTTCCCGCGCAGTCGCTCGCCTTCCTCAACGACCCGTTTGTTATCGAGGCGGCAAAGAACTGGGCGGAGCTGCTGTTGCGGCAGTCGCCGGGGGCCGGTGTGGATGCGCGGCTCCGGCAGCTTTACCTCGCCGCATTCGCCCGGCCGCCGTCGGCCGATGAGCTGGCGAAGTCGCGTACCTATCTTGCCACGCTGGGCACCGACGCCGAAGACCCGCGCGTGTGGCAGGACTTCATTCAATCGCTGTTCAATTTGAAAGAGTTCATCTATGTCCGCTGAACCCTGCCGCTACCCGTCCCGCCGCACGATGCTCCGCCGCACATCGCTCGGTTTCGGCTCGCTTGCCTTGGCGGGCCTGATGCAAGACCACGCCTCGGGCGCGGGTCTACCGCCGGGTCAACCGCACTTCGCCTCGCGCGCCAAACGCGTAATTTTTGCTTACATGAGTGGCGGCGTGTCGCATGTGGACTCGCTGGACCCCAAACCAGAACTGATCAAGCGCCACGGCCAACCCATGCCCGTGCCGGTGCGCCCGACGGTCTTTAATAACAATGGCAACATCATGGCCAGCCCATGGGAAGCTCGACCGCGCGGCCAAAGCGGCGTGGTGATGACCGACCTATTTCCAAAGCTCGCTGCGCTGGCCGACGACCTTGCGGTCATTCGCAGCATGACCAGCAAGGTCAACGAGCACGCGCAGGGCAATTACGCTTTTCACACCGGCTTTCCTTTCATGGGCCATCCCAGCGCGGGCGCATGGATGAGCTACGGTCTGGGCGTAGAGAATGAAAACCTGCCGGGCTTCGTCGTGCTGCAAAGTGGTGGCGCGGTGGCCCCGCACGGAGGAGTCGGCCTCTACAGCAACGGCTACCTGCCCGCACAACACCAGGCCAGTATCATCCGCGTAGATGGAAATCCGGCTCTGCCCAATATCAAGCCCCGCGAGGCTGATGCCGCCCAGCGGGCGCGCATGGACTTCATCCGCTCACTCGATGAACCGTTCGCGCAGGCCGTCGGCGACTCCGCCATCGAAGGGGCCATCCGGAACTACGAGACCGCCTACCGAATGCAGTCCGCCGTGCCCGAGTTGTGCAACATTTCTGGCGAAAGCGAGGCCACGCGAAAACTTTACGGCCTCGACTCGCCGCACAAGCAGTGCGCCAGCTACGGGATGCAATGTCTTGTCGCACGGAGGCTTATCGAACGCGGCGTTCGCTTCGTTGAGCTCAGCTGCCTCAACGAAGGCATTGGCGCGGGCAACGCGCCTAACCCGTGGGACCAGCACGGTAAGATTAAGGAGGGCCATGGCGCGATGGCCCACCAAGTGGATACTGGTCTCGCAGGACTGCTTACCGACCTAAAGGCCCGCGGCCTGCTCGACGAAACGCTCGTGCTTTTCAGCGGCGAGTTCGGGCGCACGCCGTTCTCCCAAGGCAGCGATGGGCGCGACCACAATCCCTTTGGCTTCAGCTTGTGGCTGGCGGGCGGCGGCGTGCGTGGCGGTACGGCTTACGGCGCAACGGACGAACTAGGTTACTTCGCCGTCGAGGACAAGTGCGAGATCTACGACCTTTACGCCACTATGTTGCACTTGCTGGGCATGGATCACGAGAAGCTCACCTACCGCTTCGGCGGCCGCGACTTCCGCCTAACGGACGTGCACGGGCATGTGATCCGGGAAATCCTGGCGTGAGACGGTAAGCGGAGCGGCGTTTCCCCGGTCGTCTCACCACACTAGTCACCTAGCCGACTGATAAAGCTTAGCGAGGTCCAGCAGTAATGGCTCCAGCTTTGCGAAATACTCTGGCTCCGGCAACTCGGTCTTACGCTCACGCAGCTTGCCGATGGCAAGTTCCAGCTCATCCCGCTTCGCGCGCACACCCGGCGGGAGTTTTAGTTCCTGCTCACTCCGCACAAGCACGAACTGATGGGCGCGCAGGCCGTCCACGGTCGCGCCGTCCTTGGCCTTCTTCACTGCGCGCACGCCCCGGAACCAGTCCGGCGGCGTGCCAAGGCCGTCGCCGTTGTCGTCCAGCAACGGATGCTCCGTTGCGAGCCGGCCCTCAGTCTCATAAAACTCCGCAACCCGACTAGCGGCGAAGAGGTACGCCTCCAGCAGCGAGGTTTGCCCATCCTTGTCGAGGTCAGCCTCCGGGCTGCCAATGGCAGCGGCAAAGTAGCCACCGAGACGCGTGTAGTTCACTTCCTGTCCGCTGCGCGTCGCGGTCACGACAACTCGGCCGGCGGCCGAGAGTTTGTTCACGAACGGCCCGCTGGCCGAAGCGCAGTTCACGATGGCAACGGGACGCTGGAACGGCTTAAGCCATTCCGAAAACTCAGCCGCGCCCAAGTCCGGGCCGCGCAGGTTAAACTTGGCTTCCTTATTATCGAACGTGCCATGGCCAAGCAGCACGAACCAGAGTTCGCCGGGGCCGGACTTCGGCTCGGCTTCCAGTGCAGCCTTGAAACGCGCGAGGTCGTTCGTCTCCGCCGACTGCCAGCCGATGGGCACAAGCTTAGCCTGCGCCGTGGCGGCGACCTGCTCCAGCTTCGCTGCCGCCTCGGTGAATTGCCGCCCCAAATCCGCTTCGCCCAACGCACCAACGAGCACGAACACCGTGGTTTTGTCAGCGGTTTGCGCGGCGACCAGTCGCACGGTGAGCAGAAAAACTGAAAGGAGGAGCTTCACGGCAAACCCCTCCTGCGCCGCAAACCCCATTCCGCAATGAAGCACAGCAGCGCGAACAGGAATACCACCGGCTGATGCCACAGGGGCATCGTCCACGCTTCAGTGACGGGGGCTTTCAGACTAGGCAGGCGCGCTGCGAAGCCGCCGAGTGACCCCATGTCAACTACCTCCCCGCCGGTTTGCTTGGCGATGGTTTCGAGCAACGCGCGGTTCGGTTTGAGCGAACGAAACTCCTCGGCTGCCAGATCGGTCGTCCAGCCCGCCACGGCACGACCCGCCTCTGCGCCGACGTTGTTCGTGGCGACGGCCTCGACGTGGTAGCCGCCCGTCTCGCGCGGCACGAACGTCGCAATGTAGAGTCCCGGCTCCGTCGTGGACGGCTCAGCCGGCAGACGAATCGCGGGCGCGTTACTTACGCCGCCGAGGACGGGCTGCACGTGGAGCATCACGGTGGCGTTGTCCAGCGGTAGGTATTTCGAATCACGCACGCGCACGCGCAATTCAACCGCCTGATTCGCATCGCCCTTCTTGGTTTGCGCAGCGAGTTCGACCTTGTGCGGCACATCGGCCACGAGCCAGCGCGTGAGCTGCCGCCAAGCCTTCGCCATATCCGTGGACATCTCTGGGGCGCGGAAACCCCAGCGCCAGACGTCCCCCACGGTCACAACCGCCGAACGTCCGTGACCGAAGCGCTGCACGGCCACGGCCGGCAGTGCGCGGCCGTTGGCATCCGTCACAGTGGCGATGCCGCTCGCTCCAGGCTTGAGGTCGCGCACTTCATTGAGCAGATCGAAGCCCGGCATTGCGGCGAGGCGCGTCTTCTCCTCGCTTTCCGTAGGCCGCAAGCGCGCCCAAGATTGCAACCAACCCTCGCGCGTGAGGCCAAGCCGGAGGTTCTCGCGCGGCGTGTCGTCCGGCGCGCGGTCAAGATAAACCGGCAACAAATCGCCGATCGGCGTACGAAGATAACCGCCCTCGTGAAAACTCTCTGCGCCGCCCAACATGAGAAAACCACCACCACGTTCGCCCACGAACTTTTGCACAAGCGATTTCTGATCCGCTGTGAAAAACTCGGCCTCCAAGTCATCCACGATAACTGCGTGGTAGGCGAAAAGTTCCTCGGCAGTCGTTGGGAAACCCTTCACCAATTCGTCTGGATCCTTAGTGTTCAAACGGATGAGCACAGGCTGGTCGTAACGCTGGATTTCCTCCTTCGACTGGTTGCCAAAACCGCGGAAGAGCGGGTTGCTCGACTCGCCTGCGCGCCCGCGAAAGTCGAACTTTGGCTCGCGCTTCGCGATGCGGATGAGGCCCATCAACTCGACCTGGTCGTCCTCGGTCAGCGCGCGGTTGAGGAACTTAAACTCCCAGTTCGGCCGCCCGCTGACGTAGAGGATGCGGAACGGCCCGCGCCCCCGGTCCACGGCTAAAACGCGCGTGTTGTTTGCAAGCGTGGCTTCGGCGGAGTTTTTCGCGTCTGTAAATTGCCCAGCCTCACCCTGTGCACCGACGCGCACGCGGTAGAAGGAAATTCCCCGCTGCTCCGGCTTGAGCTGGAAACGGAACGAGAGCGTCTCGCCGTCCTGCCTGACGCGCACCGTCTGTTGTCCGACGACCTTGCCGGCGGAGTCAAGCAACTCAGCCTTTACGTCCGCGTCCACGTAACCGCTTGCGATTGCATCAGCCTGAATCGTGACCGGCGCATCTTCGAAGCTGGTCTGCGTTGCTGTGACGTGAGCGAGCGCGATATCTCGCTCGGCATCTTCGCGACCGATGACAACGGGATAAATCGGCGGCAGGCCCTTCAGGTCGGGCAGTTCGCCCGCGATATCCGTGGCGTTGCCGTCCGTGAGCAGCACGACGCCGGCGACAGGGCGATTGCCGAGGCGTTCCTTCAACGTGGTCAGCGCACTGCCGATGGCGGAAGCGCGCCCGTCGAAGCTGAGTTCCGTGAAGTCCGTGCTGGGTTGGAGTCGGGAGTCAAAGACGTAGCCCCGCACCTCGAAGTTTTCACGAAGCTTCGAGAGCCAGTCCGCGCTCTTGCCCACGAGCACATCGCGGAGAAATTCGCCCCGGCTTTGGGAGTTGCCCCGGTCGTGGATTTGCATGCCCTGACTATTATCTGCGACGACCGCGAGCAAGTTCGCGCCGGGTTTCGCACGCTGGCCAGTCCACAGGGGCTCTAGCAAGCAGAGCGCGAGCGCAGCGAAACCGAGCACCTTAAGCAACACGCAGACGGCACGTAGTCCACGGTCCGCCTCTGCCCGAGCATAACTCCAAATCAGCACCACGAGGCCGAAACCCGCCAGTGCCAGCACCGGCACCAGCCAGTCGCGCCCGGAAAAGATAAGGGAGGCGAGGCTCAAATTCAGAGGGGGCAATTAAAACTCCGGCTAAAATAAATGACCCACACCATTTTTCCCTTGGTCTGGGGCCGCCGCATGATGCCAAGGCCGCGCACTGGCAGACTGCGCAGTCAGATGATCAATTCATGACGACGAAGCCGGACTTTCAAGGATTCGATGGGTGCGCCGTTCATGGAGCCAGAGCAATCAGCTAGAATGCAAACGGGGAGACGACGGACAGATATGGTGTGGCCTTTTGTTAGTTGGTTACTTATTGGTATCAAGATTGTCAGGAAAAGCAGGCGCAGGAGGCAAGTAAAAGTGATGCAAAATGGCCCCAGGCCAACGTAGTCAGATCACTTCGCGGGCTTGAGAAAGTGCTCGAAGAAGGCGACAAGTGCGGCGTTTGACTCGTCGTTTGGCGAGTGGTCGTTTCGGTTGGTCATGGCGACTCGATGCTTTACCCCGAGCAAGTCATTTACGGCAATGGTGTGGTTGAGCGGAATCCAACGGCTCGGCGGATCCTCGCTACCGCCGCTTACTAGGAACGGGCGCGGGGCCATTAACGCATGGACTTCGTGGAGGTCGCGGCCCGTCTCAATCATTGTCTTGTAAGCCCCGGTGCGCGGGCTGTCGGGACGGATGAGGCCGGGCTTGCGCGTGAACTGCGGATCGCGACCCAGATACCAAGGCTCCCAGTAGTTCACACTGCCGCGCGTTTCGTCGAAAACGATGCCCGGGTCGCTCCACGCAGCGGCGGCGAATTTGTCGTAAAAACACGAGGCGAACATCGCCCATTTGCCGCCGTAACTGTGGCCGGCCACACCGATGCGTTTAGGGTCAACCTGCGGCAGGCTCGCCAACGCGTGCCAGCAATTCGCGCCGATGTAGCCCAGAAAAGACAGTGGCTGCCAGAATTCGCGGCCTGGTTCGGGCTTGCGGGCGTCACCGCCGGGCGAGCCGATGCTGAGAGAGACGAAGCCCTTGCGCGTGAGCTGCGCGGCAAAGTCGCGACCCAGATTCTTGCCGAGACCGATGCTCGTCTCCGGCTCGTAAAAAGGAACTAGCACAGCCGGGAACGGCCCATTGCCGTCGGGGATAAGCAGCCATGCCTCGCCAAAGACGTTGGGGGCAACCTCAACCCGGACGCGGTGCTGGGTAAAGTTGTCACGTTTGCTTGAATCAAGGTATTCAACCTTTGGCCTTTGCAACAAAGGCGGCCAAGCCCCCATAAGGTTATGCCATTGCGCGAGTATTTCAGCGCGGCGGCGCGGCCAGTCGGCGGCAGATTTCACGCGCGAACCGTCGTTGAAGAGCAACGGCGAACGATAGCTGCCGAGCTGGCCGGAGAATTCTCTCGGCGGCGTGAAGTGGGGAGAGATGAGCTGCGTCGCAGAGTCAGCAGCAAGCGAGACAGCTACGCCAAACGTGAGCTGCAAAACGATTTGTGAACCGTAACTAGCAACCAGTGGCAGGCGCATGGCAAACAATTGGCATTGTTAATAGAGCGATAAAGGACATTCCAACTTTGATAACCACGGCAGTTCTCAACCGCCTAAAACCACCCGCACAACAGGCCAATGCCATATCGCAATCCAAGAGCTCACGAACATATCATCCAACGCACGGGACGGTTAACCCTCTTTTGACGCAGCGGGCGAGGATTCTTTAGCACCAGTCTCTGGCGAAGTAGCAATTCCTTGGTCTGGCTGCTTCCCGTCCAACTGCCAAGTAAGCAAAAACATCAGGCCCACGCCGATGCAAATGCCGCTGTCGGCGACGTTGAAGGCAGGAAATCCGGCCTCCTTCCCGCTCCGCGTCTGGACATAAAAATAGATGAAGTCCACCACGTGCTTATGAACGATCCGGTCGATGATATTACCCACGATGCCGCCAAACATCAGGCCCAGCGCCCATTGGCCGAGCCGCTGCTCGGCACCGAAGTGGTGCCGCGAAAGAAAGAGCGCCAGCAGCGCCAGCAAGGCGACGATGGTGAGCAACTCATTATTGTTCTGAAACATGCTCCACGCCGCACCGGTATTGCCCCAATGAACAAACTTGAAGAAACCTTCGATCACGACCCGTTCCTGCGCGTAACCAAGGAATTGCAACACGGCAAATTTCGTGAGCTGATCCAGCGCTAATGTCACGCCGGCGACCAGCGCCAGCCGACGATTGGGAGTCAAGGTCATCTAAGAGGTTTTAATAACTGGTTGGCGGCGAGAAGACAATGGCGAGCTGCGAGTTGCAGCCAGGCGCGGCTGGCCTTAACGTGCCGCCATGTTGGAACCACGCGTCCTCCTCGTCATCGGCACCACCAGCCAAAAAGGGTCCACCCGCGTCGTGGCCAAAGAGGCGGCCCGGCTACTGGCGGATGCCGGCTGTGCGGTGGACACGTTTGACTACGAGAAAACGCCGCTGCCGCTGTTCAACCCGGAAACTTCGTGGGCCGCGCCGGACTTCGCCGCGCTCAAGGCCCGCGTCGAGCGGGCGGATGTGCTGGTGCTGTGCACGCCCGATTACCACGGCAGCATGAGCAGTGCGCTTAAGAACTTTCTCGATCATTTCTGGAAGGAATACGCCGGCAAGCTCTTCGCCAGCGTGGTCGGGTCGTTCGACAAGGGCCTGACCGTCCACGACCAAGTGCGCACCGTTGCGCGACAATGCTACGCATGGGCACTGCCGTATGGCGTGACCTTTTCGGACAAGGAAGACGTGCAGGACGGCACGGCGACGGAGGCGTTCCGCCAGCGGCTCACGATGCTCGCACGTGACGTGCGCGTGTATGGGGCGCTGCTAGCTGCACAACGTCGCGCAGACCTCGCCGGCACCGACCCCGGCTTCATGGCGCGGCTGAGGAAATAGAGGCCATCACCAAAAGGCCGGCAGTCTTGCCGCGGAAAAACCCGGCTTGCTCTTAAAGAATTTCGCCGTAGTGCTTCCTTAGGTTCTCTGTATCTCGTCGCGGCGGTATCCTTTTTCAATCATTGAAGCCAAACTGTTTGCCCCCAAGCAGAGCTGGCTTGTGGCGTGGGTGATTGTTAGCGTCCGCCCAATGCCGGTCGCGATTCAACCCGCTTCAAATGCCACCGCCGCTCGTGGGGCTTGGTGGCCGGCGGTTGCGGGCGCGTTCCTCGCGTTCGTCCTGCTCAAGCTTGGCAATCCCGTGCTGCTCGACCACGTCGCGCCGCCACCGAAGTCGCCGGGAGAATTCCTGTTCGAGACCTGGCCGGCGACCTGGGGCTACGTCGTGCTGGCGGGAATCGCTTTGCTCGGCGCTTTGAAGTGGCGACGACCCGTCGGCGTGCCATGGTGGGCATTCGCGCTGCCGGCGGGCTGGCTCGCGTGGCAGTTCTTGGCGGCAACGACCACGGTCGAGCCGACGTTGACGCGCGTCGTCCTGCCACAGTTTACAGCGACGTGCGTGTGCTTCGCGCTAGGCCTCAGCGTGGGCGGATCTCCGAGTGCGCGACGCGTGTGGTTGGGGTTGCTGGCCGGCTTGTTAGTGATGCTCGGAGCGGGCTTCCGCCAGCAATACGGTGGGCTTGCAGCGAACCGGGAGTTTTTCGAGCAGAACGAAAAGAATGGCTGGAAGGATGTGCCGACCGATCACTTGCGGGAGTTGGAAGTAAGCCGGCTGCTGGTGCGCAAACCCGACGGCACGCTCACCACCAACCCCGACCTGCTCTCCAGGCTGGCGAAGGGTCGGATCTTCGGCACTTTCGCCTACGCCAATGCACTCGCCGGCACAGTGCTGCTGCTGCTCCCCGGCGCGCTCGCGGCAGCTTGGGCGGTCGGTGAGAGGCTGCAAAATGTCACGCGCGGGGTGCTCGTCGGCCTCGTGGCTTACATGGGGCTGGCCTGTCTTTATTGGTCAGGATCTAAGGCGGGCTGGCTTATCGCACTTGTGGTCGGCGGCGTGGCGTTGCTGCATTTGCCACTGCCCAAATCACTCAAGATCGGGCTGGTCGCCACGGTGTTGATGGGTGGGTTGGCGGGCTTCGCGTGGAAGTACCAAAGCTACTTCGCTGGCGGCGCGCGCAGTGCGAACGCACGACTCGACTACTGGGTCGTCGCATGGCAGACGGCGTGCGACAAGCCACTGCTCGGCAGCGGCCCCGGGACGTTTTATGCCGTGTATCGGCAGGCTAAGCGGCCTGAAGCGGAAATGACCCGACTGGCGCACAACGACTACCTCCAGCAAGCGTCGGACTCTGGATTCATCGGGTTCGCGGCGTTCGGCGGGTTCGTGTGGGCTTCGCTCGTGATGCTATGGCGGCGGGTGCGGGAGGAATGGTCGTTGCTGGCGGTGTGGCTCGGGTTACTGGGCTGGGCGTTGCAGGCCTTCGTCGAGTTTGGGCTCTATATCCCGGCGCTGGCGTGGTCGGCGTTCTTCCTGTTTGGCTGGTTGTGGGCGCTTAGCGCCGAGGAAAGACGCGAATTTCTCAGGGGTGATACGGATTCAATTCGTGCCAATTCGTGAAAGCACCTCACCTTCCCGCTTGCACCTAGCGGGGTGAACCGCATCCTGCCTGCCGCTATGACATCCAAGAACGCAGTCGTCACCGGGGCCGGCAGTGGAGTAGGCCAAGCCACCGCCCTGAAACTCGCCGCGCTGGGCTGGAAGGTTGCTATCCTTGGTCGTCGCGAGGCGGCGTTAGACACCACCGTCAAGCTGGCGAAGAAACACGCGAAGCAACTGCTCGTCGTCCCGTGCGACATCGGCGATGTGCAGCAAGTCGCCGCGATGGCGAAGTCTGTCTTGGCGAAGTTCAAGACCGTGGACGTGCTCGTGAACGCCGCCGGCACAAACATCCCACGCCGCTCGCTCGCCGAGCTTTCGCTGGAGGATTACCACGCCGTCATGGATGCCAATCTTCACGGCTCTTATTACTGCGCGCAGGCTTTCCTGCCACAGATGCGCGCGCGCAAGACCGGCACCATCGTGAACATCGTCTCCGAGGCCGGACTCAAGGCCAGCCCCAAGAGCGGCCCGAGCTACGTGCTCTCGAAGTTCGGCCAAGCCGGCCTCACGCAGTGCATCAACGCCGAGGAACGCGTCAATGGCATTCGCGCCTGCTCGATCTTCCCGGGCGACATTGACACCCCGCTGCTCAACAAGCGCCCCATCGTTCCCGACGCCGCCGCTCGTGCCCGTATGATGAAGGCCGAGGACATTGCCGACTGTGCCCTGCTTGCCATCAATCTACCGCCACGCGCGGTGGTGGAAGAAATTCTGGTGCGGCCTGGTTAAATGGCATTGTCGTGGTTAATCACAAAAAACGCAGAGGCTGAACAGCTTGAACATTCGACTATCACCGCTCAAACGCCGCTTGGTAGATGAAATTTGAGCTTAAAGCGATGGGCGTTTCCCGCCTCTGCGCCGCAATTGACGCCGCGCCCCTTTCGGGCTTTCTTTGTCGCAACGTCAACTGTTGTCGCTCATGAATTCGAAGCTTTTTTCGCTCTGCCTAGTCCTCGCGTTGTTCACCCTTTCAGCCCGTGCGCAGCAGGTGCCCGTCATTGAGAAAACCCTCTCCAACGGGATGCGCTTGCTGCTACTGCCACGCCATGATGAACCGACCGTCGCGGGCGGTTGGGTCGTGCATGTGGGCAGCGCGAACGAGCGGCCCGGCATCACGGGCATCGCGCACCTCTTCGAGCACATGATGTTCAAGGGCACGCCCACGCTCGGCACCAAGGATTTCAAGAAAGATGTCGAAATCATCAACGAGCAGGAGCGCGTGCGCGATTTGATGCGTAAGGAAGAGGCGAATATGAGGACGCTTTGGCGGCGGGGCCAAATCGCCGACCTGCAAAATCCCGACACTTGGACCGCTCGTTACAAAGAGCTGCAGGCGCAGTTCAAAAAGCTCGTGGACGCTCAACGCGAAATCCTCGTTAAGAACGAGTTTGATCGCATTTATACAGCTAACGGCGGTTCGATGATGAACGCCTACACCAGCCATGACGTGACGGTTTACTTCATCACCGTCCCAGCCAACAAACTTGAGTTGTGGATGTGGATGGAGAGCGAGCGGCTGCTGCGGCCCGTCTTCCGCGAGTTTTATGCCGAGCGCGATGTCGTCTTCGAGGAGCGCCGGATGCGCACTGAGTCCACGCCCACGGGCCGGATTGAGGAGACGTTCTGGGCTATGTTCTGGGAGTCGCATCCTTATTCTTGGCCAGTCGTCGGCTGGCCGTCGGACATTCCCGCCATCACGAAAAAGCAGGCGGATGAGTTTTACGCGCTTTATTACGCACCGCAAAACCTCACCACCGTGCTCGTTGGCGACTTCAAAGTTGAAGAAGCCACCGCGCTAGCGGAGAAGTACCTTGGCCGCATCCCACGTGGGAAAGAAGAGGCTCCCGACGTGGTCACGCTCGAAATCAAGCAACCTGCCGAGAAGCGGCTCGACGGCGACGCCGATACCAACCCGCAGGTGGATATCATGTGGCACACGCCCGCCTTTGGCCATCCGGACACCTACGCGCTCTCGGTGCTCGCTCAAATCCTCTCCACCCGCACCGGCCGCCTCTACAAAGGCCTCGTGCTCAGCTCTAAAGTCGCCACACAGGCCTACGCCCAGCAGCACACCATGCGTTGGGCGAGCCTCTTCAACGTGGGTGGCGAGTTGACAGATGGGAAGCTACCTGTCGAATTGGAAGCAGGTTTGCTCGCGGAAATTGAGAAGGTGAAAACCGTCGACGTGCCAGCGGAGGAATTGCAGAAGGTGAAGAACAACTTTGCGGCGGGTGAATACCGCAAGCTGGCCAACAACCACGCCATCATGCAAGCGCTCCTGCGCTACGACGGCCTTGGCCGCTGGCAGGAAATCAACGAGGCCGGCCCGAAGCTTCAAGCCGTCACCGCAGCCGATGTACGGCGCGTGGCAAACACCTACCTGACGAAGGAGAACCGAAACGTCGCTACCATCGTGCGCAAAGCCGGCAAGAGCGCCAGCGACGATCCGGACCTTGCCGGCCTCTCACCGCAGCAGTTGCCCGCAGTGCGCCAGTTCCTCGGACGGCTGAAAGAGCAGAAGAGCGTCGAGCAGCTCAAAACACAGTTGAAGCAGATGGAGGAGCAGTCCGGCAGAGCCGACGCCAAGAACCAGCAGTTCCTGAACATCCTCAAGAAAAAGACTGCCGAGCGCATCGCGGAATTGGAGAGGAAGTAATCAAGACTTTCACATGAACCAGACCCAAATCACTTCGTTAATCGCCTGTTCTGTGGCCGCGTTCTGCGCTCGTGCCGCCGACATCCCGAACCGGCCAGAGATGCTCAAATATCCCGCGCTGAATTTCTCCCCGCCAGACGCCAAGCAGTTCCGTGTAGCACTCAAGGCCGGACCGGTCGCCTACGTCGTGCCGGACCGCGAGTTACCATTGGTGAACATTTCCATTCTGGTTCGTACGGGTGATTACCTCGACCCCGCCGGCAAAGAGGGGCTGGCAGGCATGACGGGTTATCTGCTCGCGCGCGGCGGTTCGGCGTCGAAACGGGCGGAGGATTTGGAGGAGCGTCTGGCGTTCCTCGCCGCGAGCCTGAACTCTGCCGTCAGCGATACGCAGGGCAGTGTTAGCTTGAACCTGCTCTCCAAGGATTTAGACGAGGGCTTTGCCATGCTGCGCGAGGTACTGACTGCCCCGCGTTTCCAAGACGACAAGCTCGCGCTCCGCAAACAGCAGTCGCTTCAAGCCATGAAGCAGCGAAATGATGACGCAGCGGACATCGAACAGCGCGAGCGCCGCTTCCTCGCTTATGGCGATGGCTTCTATTTCAACCGCCACAGTACCCAGGCCTCGCTCGATTCCATCACACGCGCGGACCTCGAGGCTTTTCACAAGCGCTGGTTTCACCCGAAGAACTTCGTCGTGGCCGTGAACGGCGACTTTGACGCTTCAGCCATGACCGCGCGGCTGGAGAAGCTCTTCGCTGCGTGGCCGTTCACCGGCGAGGTCCCGCCTCCCATTCCAACCGACCGCAAGTTCGCCGCGCCCGGCGTGTATGTCGTGGACAAGGAAGTGAACCAAGGCCGCGTGACGCTCATGCTGCCCGGCATCCAGCGCGACGACCCAGACTACCAAGCTGCGCAGGTGATGAACGACATCCTTGGCGGCGGCGGGTTCACTTCCCGAATTATGAATCGCGTCCGATCCGACGAGGGCCTTGCTTATTCAGCAGGCAGCGGCTTCCCCGGTGGCGTTTACCACCCAATGAGCTTCCTCGCCGCGTTCCAGTCCAAGTCGCGCACCGTCGCCTACGCCACGAGTATCGTGCTAGAGGAGATAAAAAAGATAGCCGCTGAGACGGTGACAGACGAGGAGCTCACGACCACGAAAAACCAGTTCATTGAAACATTTCCCCGCACCTTCATGACCAAGGGCGCAACTGCCGGCGCGTTCGCTAGCGACGAGTTCACTGGCCGTTTTGCGAAAGACCCCGACTACTGGAAAAACTACCGCACGAAGATCGATGCCGTGACCAAGGCCGACGTGCAGCGCGTGGCGAAAAAATTCCTCACGGCAGATAAAATGGTCATCCTCGTCGTGGGTACGAAAGAGGAAATCCTCAAAGGTCATCCGGACCATCCGGTGAAATTGGAAAGCCTCGCCGGCGGCCGCCTCGTGGACCAGCCGCTGCGCGACCCGCTCACCATGAAGCCGGCAGCGAAGTAAGCCGCTGCTCTCTCGCGAGGCACAAAGAGGAAATCCTCCCACGGATTGAAGCCGTCCGTATCAACGTAACGGAAAGGCGCTGGTGGCGTGAATCAGGCAAGAACTCTGCGGGAAGGAGTGCAGCGCGAGGTCAGTCCGCAGACTGGACTTCCCAGTTACTTACCAGGCCGGCATAATTTCCCAATCTGTGAATCGATCGCCATTAATCTGGCGGCGTGCCCTCCGTGCCCTCATCGCAACGGTGGCCAGCCTAACCTTGCTGGTCGGCGCGGCGTGTGACGCCCGCAAGTCAGAGCCAGCCGCGTTGCCCAAAACCAATGAGGTCTCCTCCGCGCCGGTTGTTGTTTCCCCGCTGCCCAATTTGACCAACGCCCCTCCAAGTCCGACAGCCCCGCGCACGCCAAACGAGCTGTTTCAAGCCGCACAGAAACTGGCGAAGGGCACCGGCGATACCCGCGACCCGGCGGCCGCCGCGCGGCTTTACGCAGAAGCAGCCGGGAAAGGTCATGTGGACGCGCAGGCCTACCTTGCCGCCGCGTATCGCACTGGCGCCGGGGTGGTGAAGAATCCTACCGAAGCCGCGCGCTGGTTCCGAGCTGCCGCCGAGCAGGGTGATGCCCGGTCGCAGGGCGTGTTAGCCTCAATGTATGGCACCGGCGAGGGCGTGGCGAAGGATCCAGTCGAGGCCGTTAAGTGGTATCGCCGCGCCGCCGAGCAGGGCCAAGTGCGCGCGCAGGCAAACCTCGGGGCACTGCTCTTCCTCGGGCAGGGCGTGCCCAAGGATCCGGTGGAAGCGTACAAATGGTTGCACCTCGCCGCGCAAAAGGGCGACCAGGAAGCCGTAAAAAATCGTGGCAACGTGGCAGCGCGGCTTTCCGTCGCGCAGATGAACGAAGGCCGGAAGCGCGCGGCGGAATTTGTTCCCGACAAGACAAAATAAGTTCCGTAAGAATTGAACTTGTTGGTCGAAGGACTCCACCCAGCCATAAAAATGGAGACTGAATTGACCGAGGACGCATCCTCGGTGCGCCGGCCGGAGAAAATTTAGAAACCCGCCGCCTTGCCCTCGACCACGCGCGGATCGTGGGCCCCGAGGAAGCTTTTGCCATCCTTTGCCCGGCCCACGGCTTGGCACGCGCCCATTGAGGCGAGTTCCTTGAGTGTGTGACCGCGGCGTTCGAGTTCGCGGCGCACGGCGTCGGGGAAGGTCTTTTCGATGCGCAGCTCGTCAGGACTCCACTGCTGGTGGAAACGCGGCTGGGCGAGCGCCTCGGCGGGATCGCGATCAAAGTCTATCGTGTGAATGATCGCCAGCAGCGTCTGCGTGATGATGGTCGGGCCGCCCGCTGCGCCAACGCTGAGGATGGGCTTTCCGTCACGTAACACAATCGTTGGCGACATGCTGGAGAGCGGGCGTTTGCCGGGCGCAACGGCGTTGGCCTCTGCGCCGACGAGGCCGAAGAAGTTCGCCGTGCCAGGCTGCGCGGAGAAGTCGTCCATCTCGTTATTAAGCACAACGCCGGTGCCAGGCACGACGACCTTCGAGCCATAGCTGGTGTTAATGGTGGCGGTGCAGGCCACCCAGTTACCGTCGGCGTCAGCAGCGGAAAAGTGCGTGGTGTGCTTGCCGAAGACGTCGCTCGTGGCGTTGGGCGGCGTATTGTGCTTGGGAAGGGGCGTGGCCTTCTTCACATCAATCTGCTTCGCGAGCTGCGCGGCGTAGGCCTTGTCCACCAAGCCGCGTGGGACGGGCGCAAAGTCGGGGTCGCCCAGCCAGTGCGCGCGGTCAGCAAAGGCGAGCTTCATTGCCTCAGCGACGATATGAACGAAGTCCGGGGAGTCCGCGCCGAGCGCCTTGAGGTCGAACTGTTCGAGGATGTTCAAGATCTGCGCGACATGGACACCGCCGGAGCTGGGCGGAGGGAAGCCGATGATCTCATGGCCGCGATAGGTGGTGCGGAGCGGCGGCCGCAGCTTGGCGACGTAGCCAGCAAAGTCCGCTTCGGTGAGCAGGCCACCGTTGGCGCGCATCCAGTCCGCGGTGTGCTTCGCGAAGGGGCCGCGATAAAACCAATCGCTGCCCTTCCCCGCCAACGCGCGGAAGGTAACGGATAAATCAGGTTGGCGGAGCATGTCGCCGGCTTGCCATGGCGAACCATCGGGACGAAGAAAAATCGCCCGACTGGCGGGGAACTTGGCGAGGTCCTTGGCCGCCCCGGCGAGGCGGCTGGCGAAGTTGCGCGTGACAGGAAAGCCCGCCTCGGCGACACGCGCGGCGGCGAGACAATGGTCTGCCCACGGGAGCTTGCCGTATTTTGAGACGGCCTGATGGAACGCGGCGACTTCGCCGGGCACACCGCTGGCCAGCGCGCCGGTCTGGCTGAGTTCGGCCACGGCCTTGCCATCGCGCAAGAACATGTCCCGGCTGGCCTTGGCAGGCGCCATCTCGCGGCCGTCTATGGCAACGACCTCGCCGTTGGCGCGACGAATAACAAGGAAACAACCGCCACCAATCCCGGAGTTATGGCTGTCCACCACGCTGAGGACGAGGCCGGCGGTGACAATGGCATCCACCGCGTTTCCGCCGCGCCGCATCGCATCCACGGCGGCCTCGGTCGCGAGGGGGTGAACCGTAGCGACCATGCCGCGCTCGGCGGCGAATGGGGCAGGAATTTGCCACAAAAGGAGGCAAAGCGCGCAAGGCAGAAGCCGAAAGAAGGATGCTTTCCTCATTAAGCGCGCTTTCGCAGCTGATTGGGAGCTCATGGTTAGGATTTAGGCCACCGTTAGCGGACCATCAAACACTGTCAGGCTCACAACCTCAGTCTTTGCCAAGTGGGGGCCGTGGCGCTCGCCGCGGGGTGCGTGGAGGAGGGTGCCAGGACCGTGACTCACTTCGGACTCAATCCACTCACCGGAAAGGATATAGGCCCACTCGTTCGCAACGGGATGCGTGTGCGCAGGAACCTGTGTGCCGGCGGCGAACTTGCGGAGAATGACGAGGCCGCCGGTGACCTCGTGCTGGTGAAGAATCTTCAGTTCAACGCCGGCGTAGGGGCCTGGTTGCCATGGCTTGTCATTCGCACGCGCCAAATATTGGAACATGGGGAGATGGCAACGGGTCGCGGACGATTTGGCAAGCCTGACGCATTGCCTTTGGCAGTCTATGAGCTACGCTGCGCCTATGGCCCGCCGAACACGCCCTTCGTCCAACGCCGAGTTGGACCGCCGCATCCGCGACTTAATCGCCCTAAAAGGCGGTGGGCATAACGAGGAGCTGGTGACCGACCTCGTCGCGCAGTCCCTCAAGCTGCTGCACGACGTGGAGGATCGGGGCGACGTAAAGGTAATCCAAACCGCCGTGCGCGAGCTGCGTTACGCTTTCAAACTCTTCGCGCCCTACGCGGGCAAGCGCAAGGTGACGATTTTCGGCTCGGCACGCACGGCCCCGGAGTCGGTGGATTACCAGCTAGCCGTCGAGTTTGGGCGCAAGATCGCAGACGCGGGCTTCATGGTCATCACCGGTGCAGGCGGCGGCATCATGCAGGCGGGCCACGAGGGCGCAGGCGTCGACCGGAGTTTTGGCGCAAATATCCGGCTGCCCTGGGAGCAAGCGGCTAATCCCGTCATCGCAGAGGACAAGAAGTTGATCACGTTCAAATACTTCTTCACCCGCAAGCTTACTTTCATCCGTCACTCGGACGCCATCGCGTTGTTTCCGGGCGGCTTCGGCACCATGGACGAGGCCTACGAGACGCTTACGCTAATGCAGACGGGCAAGAGCCAACTGATGCCGCTTGTGCTGGTGGACCGCCCGGCCGGCACGTATTGGAAGACGTGGGACAAGAACGTACGCGAGCACCTGCTGCGCAACGAATTAATCTGCCCGGAAGACACCGGCCTCTATCACATCTCCGACAACGTGGACGAAGCGGTGCGGCACATCGCGCGGTTTTACCGTAACTTTCATTCGACCCGCTTTGTGCGCGACCTACTCGTCATCCGGCTCAAAAACCCGCCCCCGCCCACGGGGCTGGCCGCGCTCAACGAGGACTTCGCGGACATCGTCACCGGCGAACCGTTTCACATCATTCCGCCCACGCCAGAGGAAACCGAGGATGGCGAACACCTCGACCTGCAACGGGTCGCGGTCGGCTTTAACCGCAAGAGCTACGGCCGGCTGCGTCAGCTGATTGACGTATTAAACCAATACTGAAAAGCCAGCATCAGCGCCGGCGGAGGAAGGTTTCCGGCAACGTGCCCTTTTCTGTGCGGACGGCCATGCCGGGCTTAACGTTGTTGCGCTGGAACCAACCCTGCCGCATCTCCAGGACGAATTGCACGCGGTCGCTTTCCGATGGCAACTGTGCCTCGTTGCGCGGCTGGCCAGCGTGGATCTCCAAAAGCGTGCCGTCCGAAGCGAGATAGGCGATGTCCAGCGGCACAAGGGTGTTGCGCATCCAGAAGGCGCGGCGGTCTGGCTCATCGAAGATGAAGATCATGCCCTCCAACTCCGCCATGTTGGTGCGCCACATCATGCCAACCTGGTGCTCCACCGGCGTGCGCGCGACCTCCGCGACCACCTCATGCGCGCCGAGCCAGAGCTTGACGGTCGGCAGTTTTGGCTGCGGCCGGCCGGACTCCGTGGGGTCGACCGCAGCGCCCGCGCCCGGCCCGGCGGCGGGCTTCTGGCAAGCCGCCAGTAGCGCAACCAAGGCGCAGGCAAAAAACGGGAAGACGATTCGCTTCATTGGCGTGAGCTTGGCAGCAAGAGCGGGGAATTCAATGCGAGGAAAAGGAAAAGCCGCGCGGCTGACCGCGCGGCTTTCGCTAAATGCTTCGTGGTCCGTCAGCTCACGAGTTCCTTCAACGGCGTGCCGTTGCGGACGATCATGATCGGACGCCCGGTGCGAGTATGGTATTCCTTGCGCGAGTCAATGCCCAGCGCGCGGTAGAACGTCGCCGCCACGTCATCAGGCGTGATGGCCTTGTCCTTCGGGCCTTCGCCCTTGGCATCGGACTCGCCGACCACCTGGCCGCCTTGGATGCCGCCGCCAGCCAAGAGGCAGAACATCGCGCGGGGATAGTGATCCCGTCCGCCGCGTTGGTTGACCTTGGGCGTGCGCCCGAATTCGCCGGTCACGAAAACGGCGGTGGTTTCAAGCAGGCCCTTAGCAGCGAGCGCGGTGAACAGGCCGCTGAGACCGGCATCGAGCGGCGGGAGGTTGCGGTTCTTGAGCGCGGTGAAGTTGTCGCTGTGAGTGTCCCAACCGCCAAGGCTGACGCTGGTGAAGCGTACGCCGCTCTCAATGAGACGCATGGCCAAAAGACAGCTTTGTGAGAACTGGTCGCTACCGAAGAGCTTGGTGATACTGGGTGATTCCTTGCCCGTGTCGAAGGCGTCGCGGGCCTTGCTGGAGCGCATCATCGCGTAAGCCTTTTGGCCAAACTGATCCATGCCGGCCAGCAGTTTGTCCTCCCTGGCGAACTCGCCAAAGGCGTTGTCGTAGCGCTTGACCATGTCCTGGCGGCGGTCCACATCCTCCATCGTCACGCCATTGCGCAGGGCGAGGCCGCGGACTTCCAAGGCCTTGCCGGGCTGCGGCGAACCGCCTGTTTCGAAGGGGCCGTATTCCACGCCAAGGTAGCCGGTGGCGTTTTCGCCGAGACTGGGGATGGCTATAAAGCTGGGCAGGTATTCCGTGCCCCGGATTTCCTTGGCCACGACGGCGCCGTAGTGCGGGTAGTTGAGCGAGGGCAACGGGCGGTTGCCGGTGTTCATGTAAAGAGTGCCCAGGTTGTGGGCGGCGAGCGTGTGGCTGACGCCACGCAAAATGACGAACTTGTCCGCGCACTTGGCGAGCTTGGGCAGGTGCTCGGAGATCATCACGCCGTCGGCGTTGGTCTTGATGGGCTTGAACTCGCCGCGATGCGTCTCGGGCGCGTCGGGCTTGAGGTCAAACGTGTCCATGTGGCTGGGGCCGCCGCCGAGGCGCACGAAGATGGCGGACTTGGCCTTGGCATCGCTCACCCCGCCGTGGCCGGCCAAGGTGAGGTAGTCACTGAGACCGATGCCGAGGCCGGCTAGGGCTCCGACGCGCAGGAAGTCGCGGCGGGCAACTCCATCACAGGTTAAGTGAGTAGACATATTTTTTTGGGTTTTAGTTTCTGACTTGAAAAGCGGCTTAGTGATTCACCATGAACTCGCGGGTGTTGAGCATGGCCCAGAGGAGTTCGCGGATGCCTTCGGCAGGTGAGTTCGCGGCAGTGAGGTCGGTGCGGGCCTGCTCGATTTCCCTGGCGGTCGGCGGACGACTGACAGTGCGGAGGAAGACCTGTGTGATGTAGTCTTCAAGCTTGGCCGGCGCGCTTTTTTCCGTGGATGGGACGGGCTGGAGTTTCGCAAATTTCTCCTTCGCTTGCTTCAGTTCGGCTTCGAGTTGCTCCTTGCCCTTGGGATTCTCTTTCAGTTTCGCCTCAAGCTTGCGGATGGTTAGCTCCAACTGAGCCAATTCTGCCTTGTTGCTGCGGGCTGGGCTGGTCGCCTTGCGAACCTCCTCGACGAAAGCGCCGCCCTTGGCCTGCTCCAGCGCGGACAACAGCTCGGGATCATTGCGGGTGAAGAGCGTCTGCAACAGCGTCGGGTCCGTGGTGCGCTCGCAGTCGCAGTTGGTCTCGCGCACGGGCTTGCCGAAGATGTTGAGCGAGTAGTTGGAAGCGCCTTTGCCGCCGCGGCCGGCATTGGCGTTCGGGCCAATGGCGCGGTTCTCGATGTCATCGCGGAAGCTCGCGATGCGCTCAGTGGAAAGTGTGGCCTGCGTGATGCCGTCCACGACGACTTCGGCGGGCAGGCGGCGGATGACGAAGCGGCTGAAGTTCTTCTCGTCGTTCTTGTTGGTGTCGTTCGGCTTCCACGAGCGCTGGTAGGTGGCGCTGTTGAGGATCTCCTTGTGGAGCCACGCCATGTTGTAGCCGTTCTTCACAAACCCGTCCGCCAGGTAATCCATCAAGCCCTCATTCACCGGCGGGTTGGCGAGGTTCATGTCGTCAGCGGGTTCCACGAGGCCGCGGTTGAAGTAGCTCGCCCAGACGCGATTGACCCAAGCCTTTGCGAAGTAGGGATTCTTCGCGCTGCGGAGCCATTCCATCAAGGGAGCGCGGGGGTCGGGGTATTCCTTAAGCATCACTTCCTCGCCACCGAGCACACGCGGAGTCAGCACGCGACCATTGAAGTTGGGGTTCTTTTTCTTCATCTGTTCGATCTCGCGCTCTGAAAGCTTGCCCTTGGAGTCGCGAACGGTGGCAAAAACCTCTTGCCACGGGGCGGGTTCACCGGCCTTCACGCGCCGCTCGAACTCATTACCCAAGGCTTTTTGATTGGTGCCCTTGGGGTCGGGCGGGACAGCGTCTTTGATTTCCTTGGTGAGGCTGGCAAACGTCACTGTCTCCCCGGGAACGCTAGGGGGGGCCTTGCCGACACCGCCTTTCGTGCCGTAACTAACGCCCTCGAAGAAGGCTTGGAAGGATTTGAAATCGTTCTGGGTCCATTGGTCGAACGGGTGCTTGTGGCACTGCGCGCACTCGATGCGGACGCCCAAGAAGCTGTGCGAGAAGGCGAGCGCTTTGTCCTCAGCTTTCTGAAGATTCTGCCGCTGCCAAAAGTAAGGCATGTTCGGCCGCTCGGCGAAGTTCAACGGGTTCTCGGCGCGGAAGTAGCCGGACATCTCACGGGCGAATTCCTCATAGGTCTGCCCGGGCTTGGTGCGGCCCGTGGCAAGGATGATGCCTGCCATCATCTTATCATAAGGCTCGTTCTTGGCGATGCGCTCCTTCATCCAGTCATACCACTGGCGGCTGAACTTATCGCCGTAGTTGTTCTGGCCATTGCCGCGCAGCACGCGGGCGTTGTTGCCGAGGAAATCGCTCAACTTGGTGGCCCACCACGCCGAGTAAGCCGAGGTCTTGAGCAATTCATCCACTTTCGCCGCGCGCTTGGAGGCTGACTTATCCGCGAGGAACGAAGTGATCTGGTCCGGGGTCGGCAGTGTGCCCGTGAGGTCCAGCGACACGCGGCGGAGGAACTCAGTGTCCGTGCAGGTCTCGCTCGGGATGATGCCCAGCTTCTGGAGCTTCGCGGAAACATGCTGGTCCACCTGCGAGGTCGCCGCGCTGGCGAGCTTGGGATACTTCGGCCCGACCTTATCCGACACCGGCAGCATCACGGGGATGGGATGCACGCCGTTATCGTAAAACGCCACGACGTGCGTGTCGCCCTTGTCCTTGGCCTCAACGAGGCCGGTCGGGGAGATGACGGAGACGGAATCATCGTTCGAGCGGAAGCGTGTGAGTTGGGTCACGTCCTCAACCGTGCCGTCCTTCCAGTGGGCGAGGACGCGGAGTTGAACCTTCTCGCCGACGCGCTTAAAGACGATTTCCTTGGGCGTGATTTCCAAGTGACCAAACTCGCCCGTAGCTTCCACGTCGGCCTTCGCGCCGGACTGAATCCACTTGAGCATGAGGTTGTATTCCCAGGAGCCCTTCTTGTAGCGCTCCTTGCCCTTGTGCGGTTCCTCGTTCGTGCCCTTGAGCAGGAGCAAGCTCTTCGCAGGTTGATCGCGGTTGATGCGAACCTGCTTTTCATCACCGTCGGCGTTGACGGTCATCTGCTTGTGGTCTTTCTCAAAGTCGTAACCGAAAAGGGAAAGCTGGAAACCACCGCGCCCCTGAAACGAACCGTGACATTCACGCCCGCTGCAACCGGCGCGGCTAATCAGCGGCACCACGTGCCGACGAAAGCTTGGTTCCTCGGCCGCAGCGATGTTTCCGAACCGCTGTTCGGGCGTAAGAAGCGGGGCGTCCTTGGCAAAAATGGGCCCAGTGAAAAAAAGTGAACTCAGCAGAAGGAGTACTGCGCGATGCATAACTGTTTTTAACCGGACGTGGGACGAAAAATTCCATTCACAAGAATTCAACAATGAGCTCCTGGTTGCAGATTCAGCCCGAACCAACTTCCAGAAGGGTAAAACGAGTGGGCTCATCATTGTGCTATGACGGACATCCTAACTTTCAGGATACAACAAACGAGGAAAACCCTGCCCGCTGACTCCCAGGCGCATCAATACTGCCAAAGCCAGCCAACCGCCCGTTCGTGATTCTCTTCCCGTACTCCGCTGAGTCCATTTGTAAATACCCGACGATGGCTTGAATTCCCGTGGCAAAACCGGAACATCCGCGCATGGCTAACACACAGAAGGAACAGGTCGCCGCATTCTACGAGGCTCACCATAGCCGCGGGAAATACGATTATCTTTACGGCGGCGATGACCGAAAGGAGCTATTTATCAAGCTGATCGGTACGGGGAGGAAGATTTTGGAAGTGGGCTGCCGCGCCGGGAACCTCACCCAGCATTTTGCCAACGGCAACCAAGTGGTAGGCGTAGACATTGATCGCGCGGCGCTGAAACTCTTCGAAGAGCGACTAAGCTGCAGGGGCCACTGGGTGGATGTAGACGATGAACCACTGCCGTTTCCTGACATGTCCTTCGATGTGGTGGTGTTCTCGGAGGTCATGGAGCACGTGCGCTTCCCGCAGAAGGCGCTGGGGGAAATCCGGCGCGTGCTCAAGCTCGATGGGCGGTTAATTGGCTCGGTGCCCAACGCCTTCCGGCTGCGGAACCGGCTTCGCTTCCTCGTGGGAAACCAATACGAGAGTGACCCCTCACACCTGCGGCAATACTCTTTCGGTATCCTTCGCCGCGAGTTAGAGCCGCACTTTCGCGAGGTGGAAATTCATCCCGTATCCGGACACCTACTCGGCGGCGGGAGTACGGGCATCCCGGTGTTTCCTTGGCTGCCTTTCCGCATGCGGGCGTTGTTCGCGTTGGATCTGATTTTTGTCGGCACGCCAAAATGAAACTCGCGCTCATTCGCCGGCAGTTCTCCGCCACGGGTGGCGCAGAGCTCTATTTGCAACGGCTGCTACAGGCACTGGTCGCAGGCGGACACGAACCGCATCTGTTCGCGGAGTCGTGGAGCGGGTTGCTTGAAGGCGTGGGGTTGCATGCAGTTTCGGCTAGCGCAGACCGATCCATGCGCGCAACCCGGTTCGCTGACGCAGTTGCAACGGAACTCAAGAAGCATTCCTTCGACGTGATCTTTAGCTTGGAGCGCACGCACCACCAGGACGTTTATCGCGCGGGCGACGGCGTGCATCGCGTCTGGCTGCAGCGCCGGCACCAGTTCGCGCAATGGTGGCGGCGGCCGTTCGTGTGCGCCGGCGGCTTCCACCGGAACATGCTGAAGCTGGAGGCGCGCACCTTCGATCCTGTCAATACCCGGCACGTGATTGTGAACTCGGAAATGGTGCGCCAGGAGATCCTGAAGCACTTCCAATTCCCCGCACATCGCATTCATCTCGTCCGTAACGGCGTTGATCTAGACCGCTATCGCGGTGGCCAGCGCAACGCGACGCGCGCACGCTTCGGCATCAAGCCCGATGACACGCTGCTGCTGTTCGTTGGCTCCGGTTGGGAGCGCAAGGGGCTGCGCTTCGTGCTGCGCGCGTTGCACCAGTTAAAGGCCTCGGGCGTTAAGCTGCTCATCGTCGGCAAGGGTCAACCACCCTTTGCGGTGCCGGAGGGCGCCATTTTTACCGGGCCGATGAGCGATGTTGAGAACGCTTACGCCGCCGCCGACATGCTAGTTTTCCTGCCCATCTACGAGCCCTCCTCTAACGTCGTCGCCGAGGCACTGGCCTCCGATTTGCCAGTCATCACCAGTTCGCTCAACGGCGCGAGCGAAATGATTACGCCCGGTAGGAATGGCGCGATTATCCCCGACCCGCGCGATACGAACGCGGTGGTAGAGGCCATTCGCTTCTGGATTCTGCAGCGCGGTCTTGTTGAGAAGCTGCCGAAAAACGAGTTAAGCCTTGAGCGCAACGTCGAAGAGACACTCGCCGTGCTGGAACTGGCCGCCCGGGAGAAGCAGCGTTGAGCGTGCACTATGAAAATTTCTTTCTGCCTCATCACGCTCAACGAGGAGTCTAATCTCACTCGCTGTCTCCGCAGTTGCGCCGACTTGGCAGACGAGCTAGTCGTGCTCGACTCGGGCAGCTCGGATGGCACAGAGCGTGTCGCCCGCGAGTTTGGCGCACGCTTTCAGCGTCAGGATTGGCTCGGCTACGTGGGACAAAAGAACAAGGTGCTTTCACTGGCGACGCACGAGTGGGTTTTCAGCATTGACGCGGACGAGGAACTTTCCCCGGAGTTGCGCGCAGATCTTTTACGCCTAAAGCCGACGGAGCCACCGATCGCCCTTAGCGGGTGGTCCATGCCTCGCTGTGTGCTCTACGAGGGCCGCTGGATTCGCCATGGCGACTGGTATCCCGACCGCCTTGTGCGTCTCTTTCGCCGGGATCGCGCTCGCTTCGCCGGCGGCAAGGTCCACGAGCGCCTCGAACTAACCGGCCCCATCGAACGGCTGTGCAGCGACCTCTATCACCACTCCTTCAAAGATCGCGACGACCACTGGGCGCGCTGCGAGAAGTACGCCCGCCTCTGGGCTGAGACGCAGCAGGATCTTGGCAAGACCGCCGGCCCGCTCGCGCCATGGACTCACGCCGCGTTCCGATGGTTTCGCGGGTATGTGCTAAAGCGTGGCTTTCTCGACGGTTTGCAAGGGTGGCGCATTGCGGGTTTTTGTGCGCGTGAAGTCGCCTTGAAATACCGCCTGCTGCGCGAGCTAAACCGAGCCAGGGCGCAGTGAGGGTTGTGCTCCCCATTCGCCCGGATTTTTCCTTTGAATCCCGCGTGCTTCACGCCAGAATTCGCTTTCTTTCAGCCTGTGCTGACCGCTGGAAGCTGACTGCTCATCGCCCATGAAGCGCACACATCATTGCAACGCACTGCGCCCGGAGCACGCCGGGCAATCTGTCACTTTGACCGGCTGGTGCCACTCCCGCCGCGACCTCGGCGGCGTCCTCTTCATTGACCTCCGCGACCGCGAGGGCCGTACGCAAACCGTGTTCGACCCGCAGGACTTGTCCAAGGAAACCTTCGACACCGCCACGCACCTGCACGCCGAGTCGGTCATCGAAATCACCGGCAAAGTCCGCGTTCGTCCCGCCGGCACGAACAACGACAAAATCCCCACCGGCCAAGTCGAAGTACTGGTGAAGGAACTGCGCGTGCTCAACCACGCCGCCGTGCTGCCGTTCCCCGTGGACGACCCCGAGGTCGCCAACAAGGTCAACGAAGAGCTGCGCCTTCAATACCGTTACCTCGACCTCCGCCGCCCCGAAATGACGCGCAACCTGCGCCTGCGCTCGAAGGTCGCCACCGCCACCCGCGTGTTCATGGAGGAACAGGGTTTCCTCGAGGTCGAGACGCCCACGCTGTTCAAGTCCACGCCCGAGGGGGCGCGTGAATTTCTTGTGCCGAACCGCCGCGAGCCCGGAACGTTTTACGCGCTGCCGCAGTCGCCGCAGCAGTTTAAGCAAATCCTCATGTGCGCGGGCGTCGAGCGCTACTTCCAACTCGCCCGCTGCTACCGCGACGAAGACCTGCGCGCCGACCGCCAGCCGGAGTTCACGCAGGTAGACATCGAGATGAGCTTCATCGAGCGCGAGGACATTTACGCTCTCATCGAAGGCCTGTTAAAGAGGGTGTGGAAGACTGCCTTGGACATTGACATCCCAACACCCTTCAAGCGCATCAGCTTCGAGGAAGCGCTAAACCGCTACGGCATCGACAAGCCCGACACGCGCTTCGGCATGGAACTCGTGGACTTCACCGAAGATTTCAAGGCTTCGACGTTCAAAGTCTTCTCGGGTGCCGTCGCGAACGGCGGCGTCGTGAAGGCGATGAACGCCAAAGGCATGGCTGGCGCAACGCAGGGCCAAATCGAGACGATGACCGAATACGCCAAGAGCTTCGGCGCGAAGGGCCTCGCTTACATCAAGGTCGAGAACGGCGATTGGAAATCTCCCATCGTGAAGTTCTTCTCCGAAGCCGAGAAGACCGCGCTGAAGCAGAAACTGGCCATCGAGGAAGGTGACTTGATTCTCTTCGCCGCCGACCAATGGCTCAACGCCTGCGAAATCCTCGGCAAGATTCGCCTCTATTGCGCCGACGTGCTCAAGGCGCAGGGCAAGCTCGTCATTCCCGCCGACCAGTTCAATTTCCTGTGGGTCATCGAATTCCCACTGCTCGGCTTCGACCGCGAGCTGAACCGCTGGTATTCCAGCCACCATCCCTTCACCGCGCCCGTGGCTGATGACATTCCACTGCTCAAGTCCGACCCCAAGAAGGTTCGCGGCCAGCACTACGACATCGTCGTCAACGGCGTCGAACTCGGCGGTGGCAGCATCCGCATCCACCAGCCCGACGTGCAGAAGACCATCTTCGAAGAACTGCTCCAGATTCCGCCCGACGAAACCAAGCTGCGCTTCGGCTACATGCTGGAAGCGTTTCAGTTCGGTGCGCCCCCGCACGGCGGCATCGCGCTCGGCTTTGACCGCCTCATCGCCATCCTCTGCGGCACCTCCAGCATCCGCGACGTCATCGCCTTCCCGAAGACCGCGAAAGGCGTCTGCCTGATGACCGACTCCCCCAGCAGCGTTACCCCGCGCCAGCTCCGCGACTTGCACATCGAGGTGAAGGCGGCAGTCAAGAAGGATGCCCCGGCTCCTAGTGCTCCGGCTGCTTAAGCCACCCGATGAGCATTGCGAAAGGAAGCCCTGAGCTATAATGCCAAGTAAGGCAGCTCCTCTCAGCGCTTTACCCGCGCACTACCCCCGCCAACGAGGGCTTCGACTTCCTTTAGCGACGCCATACTCGTGTCGCCGGGCGTGGTCATAGCAAGTGCGCCGTGAGCGGCGCCGAAGTCCACGGCTTTTTGCGGGTCGTTGTACTGGAGGAACCCATAAATGAGACCGCTGGCAAAACTGTCGCCCCCGCCCACTCGGTCAAGGATCCACAAGTTCTCGCGCGTTTCGGCGGCGAAGAACTTTCCGCCAGCCCAACAGATCGCACCCCAGTCATTGACGCTCGCGGACTTGACGCTGCGCAATGTGGTGGCGACGACTTTGAAGTTCGGAAACGCGGCGACGGCCTGCGTGATCATCTGCTGAAAGGCCTCCGTCGGGAGGTTGGCGAGATTGTGATCCAAACCTTTCACCTCAAAGCCGAGACAGGCGGTGAAGTCCTCCTCATTACCAATCATCACGTCAATATACGGCGCGAGCGCGCGATTCACCGCCTGTGCCTTCTTCTGCCCGCCGGTGGATTGCCACAGCGAGGGCCGATAATTTAGGTCGTAGCTCACGATGGTTCCGTGCCGCTTCGCCGCCTGCACGGCTTCGAGCACAACCGCTGCCGTCGTCTCGGACAGCGCCGCGTAAATCCCACCGGTGTGAAGCCAGCGCACACCAAGCTTGCCGAAGATCTGCTCCCAATCCACCTGCCCCGGCCGCATCTGGCTGGCAGCGGAATTCGCTCGATCAGAGATGCCCACCGCGCCGCGAATGCCGTAGCCGCGCTCGGTGAAGTTTAACCCCACCCGCGTGTTACGCCCGATGCCGTCGAACGGCGCCCACTGGATGAACCGCGTATCCACACCGCCTTGCAGGATGAAATCCTCGACCAACCGGCCCACGTCGTTTTCGGGGAACGCCGTGACCACCGCCGTGCGCAAGCCAAAGCACCGGCGTAACCCGCGCGCCACGTTGTATTCCCCACCACCCTCCCAGACCTTGAATTCCCGGGCCGTGCGCACGCGACCTTCGCCAGGGTCGAGGCGAAGCATGATTTCGCCGAGGGAGAGCTGGTCAAAGACGCACCGGTCAGCAGGACGGAGGTTCAGCGTGGGCATGGCAAGACTAGGTTGGCAACGGGGTAAAAGAGTCCGTCAGGACACCCGGTTAACTCAACGAGAAATTAAGCTTGCTGGGCAAGTCACGGCTTCACCTGCGCGGCCTTGACCAGCTCGGTTACGAGTTCCTCGGCCTTCCAGTCGTTGCCGATGAAGATCTTTTGCACCTTGCCAGCGGCGTCAATGGCCACCGTGCGTAGATTGTGGTTGAAGACGGGTTTGTCGGCGTCTCGGGGAAAGACGAGGCCGAAACGCTCAGTGATGTCATCAATGTCAATGAGCTTGCCGGTGGCAAAGGTCCAACGGCCGAGATCCGCGCCATGCTGGGCTTTTACGTTGTTGCTGTAGTTTTGCAAAACGGGCGGAGTGTCGTAATCCACGTCGAAGGAGAGCGAGAGCAGATGATAGTTAGTCGGGCCGCTAGCCAGCGCGCGGAGTTGCTTGTCCGCCTGCGCAAAGCGGAGGCTCATACGCGGACAAAAGTCCGGTACCGGGCAGCGCGTGAAAATGAAGGTAATCGCCAGCGCGCGGCCCTTGAAGTCCGCTGTGCGGAACGGCTGGCCGCGCTGGTCGGTGAAAGTATAAGCGGGCAGCCTGTCGCCTTCCTTTAGCACCTCAACTTCGCGGACGAGGCGAAAATTCTTCCGGTTTGGATCGGTAACCGGCGCGACGGCGGTGCTGGTCTTTGTGACCTGGTCAATCCAGCTCTCGAACTCGGCAACCGTGAAGCGGAAGTGAATCTGGTCGTTAGTACCAAGGCCAGCGAGCTGATTCGTGTCCTTGACCTTGAAGGGCATGACCATCTTCGCCATGTAGTTTGGGATTTCCTCATGGTCAATGACCACGGTACGGCCATCGGGCTTAAACTCCTTAATCACACCGCGCACGAAAAACGTTTGCAGTGGCGTGGTGGGCGCGGGCAGCACCGGCAGGGACGCGGATGGGGATATGACGGTCACGGCGGTGCGAGAGAAGAAAAAGCCCGCAACTACAATTCCTAAGATCACGCTAACAACAAGCCCGCCATTTTTCATGTGGGGAAAATGTGTGCTGCCCCACGAGCTTTGACAAGGCGACGCCGTGCCATATTTTTCTGCCGTTCCTTCGCGCATCGCTTTAAACTCCGGTCTGATACTTTATGGCCACCATCGCAGTGCTCGGCACTATGGACACGAAGGGCGAAGAACACGCCTTCGTCGCTAACCTTATCCGACAACGCGGGCATCATGTACTCGTCATTGACACTGGCACGCTCGAGGCCCCAAAGCTCAAGCCCGACGTGACGCGGCTCGAAGTGGCAGCGGCAGCCGGCGTGGATCTCGCCGCGCTCGTAGCCAAGAAGGATCGTGGTGAGGCGGTCACCGCGATGTCCAAGGGTGCACCCCTCGTTCTTGCAAAACTTGCTGCCGAGGAGCGCATTCACGGCGTTATCTCGCTTGGCGGCGGCGGCGGTACGGCCATCGGCACGGCCGCGATGCGCGCGCTGCCGATTGGCTTTCCGAAGGTGATGGTCTCCACGCTTGCCTCTGGCAACACCGCCCAATATGTCGGCGTAAAAGACATCGTGATGATCCCCGCCGTCGTGGATGTGGCGGGCATCAACCGCATCTCGCGTCAAATCCTCACGCGCGCCGCCGGAGCCATCTGCGGCATGGTTGAGAGCGTCCCTTTGCCCGGCGAAGACAAGCCGCTCATCGTCGCCTCTATGTTTGGCAACACGACCGACTGCGTTCAGGCCGCAAAAAAAATTCTCGAATCTGCCGGCTACGAAGTCCTCGTCTTCCACGCCACCGGAACGGGCGGGCGCGCTATGGAATCGCTCATCGAGTCTGGTCTGGTTGCTGGCGTGCTCGATATCACCACCACCGAATGGGCGGACGAGCTCGTCGGCGGCATCCTCGGTGCCGGCCCGACACGGTGCGAAGCCGCCGCGCGCCACGGCGTGCCCGCCATTGTCACGCCCGGTTGCCTCGACATGGTAAACTTCGGCGCACCTGACACCGTGCCGGCGGAGTTCGCCGGTCGCACCTTCTACCAGCACAACCCACAGGTGACGCTCATGCGCACCACACCCGAGGAATGCTTTGAGTTAGGCCGCATCCTCGCTGAAAAAATTAACCTCTCCACCGCACCTGTCACCTTCCTGCTGCCTACCCAAGCAATTAGCGTCATCAGCGCTCGCGGCCAGAAGTTCCACGACCCCATGGCCGATCGCATCTTGTTCACCACCCTAAAATCTTTTTTGCGCAAAGACATTGAGCTCGTGGAGATGGACTGCATCATCAATGCGCCAGAGTTTGCCAAAGCCTGCGCTGAGAAGCTCCTCGCGAACATCGCGAAAACAAAGACGGCGTGAACCAAGCGGCGCGCGTCAGCCCCAGCCCAACAGTTTGCCGCCTTGGAAGGTGAGGAAGGCCATCACCCATGCCAGTGCAGTCATGTAAAGAAGCTGGAAGAGCGGCCACTTCCAAGCGTTGGTCTCGCGGCGCACGACGGCGATGGTGCTGACGCATTGCAACGCGAAGACGTAGAAAACCATCAGGGTCACACCCACCAGCGGCGTATAGACAGGGCGACCATCCTCGCGCTTCTCCTCCTGCAAGACCTTGGCCAGGCTCGCAGTGGCAGCGGTGTCCTTGGTGTCCGTCTCGCCCACGTTGTAAACCACCGACATGGTGCTCACGAAGACCTCGCGCGCAGCGAAGCTGGCGACAATGCCGATGCCCATCTTCCAGTCGAAGCCCAGCGGTGAGATGACGGGCTCGATGAGCTTACCCAAGCGGCCGGCAAAGGAGTGGCGGAGTTTTGCGCCTTGGGTTTCTTTGTCGAGGGCGTCGAGTTGGTTGAGCAGCTTTTCGGCATCCGCCAATGAAATTTGAATTGGCTGGTCCGGTTTTTTCGTTTTGTCGGTCGCTGCCCTTAAATGGGTGATCAGCTTTTCAACGGATGCCGCGTCGGTGACCGAGGGGACAGATGCCTTGGCCAAGGATAACTTGGCGGCTTCAGACTTGGTATCGAGGGAATCGTCCTTGGGATACGTCGCCAGAAACCAGAGCACGATGTTGATGCCCAGGATCACCGTGCCGGCGCGGCGGAGGAAGAGCTTCGAGCGGTCCCACATGTGGCGCAGGATCGTCGTGGCCACGGGGCGTTTGTAAGGCGGCAGTTCCATTATGAGCATTGGCGTCTCGCCCTTGAGCAGCGTCTTCTTGAACACCCACGCCATCACCAACGCCATCACGGTGCCGAGCAGATACATCGCGAGCAGGGTTAGCCCTTGCAGGCCGAACACGCCGGCGAGCTTCGTCTCCGGCACGCACGCGGCGATGAGCACGGCATACACCGGCAGGCGCGCGGAGCAGCTCATCAGTGGCGCGACGAGGATGGTCACGAGCCGGTCCTTCGGCGTCTCGATGGTGCGCGTGGCCATGATGCCGGGAATGGCACAGGCGTAGGAACTCAACATCGGAATGAAGCTCTTGCCGTGCAGTCCGACCTTGCTCATGAGCCGATCCATAAGGAAGGCCGCGCGCGCCATATAGCCGGTGTCTTCCAGTAAGCTGATGAAAAAGAAGAGCAGCAGAATCTGCGGAAGAAAGACCACGACCGCGCCGACGCCCTTGATGACACCGTTGACGAGCAGATCGTTCAAGTCGCCAGGGGCCATCAGCCCACCGATCCACCCACCGAAGCCGTCGAGCAAGCCAGTGAGGAAATCCATAGGAGCCTTCGCAAAGGAGAAGATGCCCTGAAACATCAACGCCATCAGCCAGACGAAGATGAGGAGGCCCCAGACCTTGTGCGTGAAGACGCGATCCAGCCTGTCGCTGGCAGTTTCATTGACAATGCCGTTCTCCGAGACCGTGGCCGCGACGATATCTGCGATGCGCCCATAACGCGCTTCTATGGCTGCAGTGCGCCAGTCCACGCCGGCGGCTTCGAGCCGTGCGCGGGAGGCGGTTACAGCAGCCGCCAGTTCAGCGGGATAACGCGCGTGGGTGCTGGTGAGAACTTTCTCGTCGGTAAGTAGCAGGAGGGCTTCGGCCTGTGGGGAAGTCCAGCGTTGGGGGAAAGCTTTTTCTAGCGCGGCGGCAAGGACGGAAAGCTCGGTGGTGAACGGCGGGGCCGGCGCGGCGAAGGGTTTCGTGTTTTGCTTTTCGACTTTTGAGTTTCGGATGGTTGCGGCGATGAGTTCGGTAAGTTCCTTCACGCCGGTGCCCTCGCTGGCGATGATTGGGAGAACGGGGACGCCGAGTTCCTTCGCGAGCGCAATGGCGTTCACGGTTTGACCATTCTGCTCGGCCACATCGGTCATGTTCAGCGCGAGGAGCGTGGGGTAGCCCAGCTCGATGACCTGCGTGGCGTAGTAAAGGTTGCGCTCGAGGTTCGAAGCGTCCACGACCACGACCACCAGCGAAGGTGCAGGCACGTCGTCGAGCCGGTGAAAGAGAATGTCGCGCGAGACTTCTTCATCGAGCGACTTGGGGCTGAGGCTGTAGGTGCCGGGTAAGTCAATGATGGTGATGCCATCCACGCCTCGGAGCGCGCCTTCCTTGCGCTCGACAGTGACGCCGGCATAGTTGCCGACCTTGGCGCGCAGGCCGGTCAACGCGTTAAACAGCGTGGTCTTGCCGCAGTTCGGGTTGCCCGTGAGGGCGACGAAGCGTTGGGGGGAATCGGCCATTGGATTTAACGCACGGGCGCAGGGACGCAAAGTCGCGAGGAAACGGAATGAGCGAATTGTAGCGAGGGCAATTTAACAGCGGCCTCTTTGCGCCATGGCGTCCTTGCGTTGAATTGCATCGGCTTCACTTGAGGTGCACCAGAATCAGCTCCGCCTCATGCTTCCGCAGCGTGAGATTATAACCGCGCACCTTGATTTCCAACGGGTCGCCCAGCGGAGCAAAGCGCACCAACTCGACGGGCGTGCCGACCAGCAAGCCCATTTCCATTAGCCGCGCCTTATCAGCGGGCGGGACGTTAATGGCGGCGACCTTGGCGGTGGCACCAATGGTGAGCGAGGAGAGCGGTTGCGGTTGGGTGTCCGGCATGACACGAGCTTTAGTTGAGGTTAGGGAGCACGGGCGGGGCGGGCTTACGGCAGCTTGCAATTTCTTTCCGGTAGCTTGCGCTGGTCAGGTGGGCTTGGGCTTGGAACCGGCCGGATGAATCTGCTCGACCATGATGGTCTTGGCGAGCTGTGAGCTGATGCCAAGGCGGGCATTGCAGACCTGACAGATGATGTTGGTGTGCTTCATCAACAAACGAATGCGCTGCTCCTCACAAAAGCCCATTTCGCGCAAGCGAGCAGTGACTTCGGAGGAGCCATTGAGCTGCTTGATGCGGACAGAAACGCCGGGACGAACAGAATCGAGTGCACAGAGCTCGGGCTTCGGACAGGTGTCGCCGGGCGCAGCAGATGGTTCATTACCGTTTGTCACGATGAGCTCTAGTAAGGCAAATTGGGACTCAGGTTCAAGCGCAGCGATTCAGCGTGGGCTACTATGTGCGGGAGCGAGGAGCATCGCGCAATTCCAAGTTAGAAACTCCCGGACGCCCGGTAGATGCACAAGGAACGCAAACTCGGGATAATACCGCGGGACCAGCCGTTCGATGCGTAGAGCGGGGTTGGCCCGCAGGGTCTTCAGCGTCCGCCCGATGGAGGTGTAAAAAAGGTTTTGTCCCGGCGTGTGGAGGCGCGGTTTGCCTGTTACGCTTTCCCACACGCGCACTCCGCGTTTCACACCGAGATAGTGAAATGGCGAGAACTCGTGCCCGCCCCACGGCGAGAGCCAGTTCGTCCAGCTCAGGTAACAGCGCCCACCGGGCTTGATGAGCTGCGGAAGTGCGGCCAGCAGGCGTTCGGGTCGCGGGAGATGCTCGAGGACGTTCGAGCAGATGACCAAATCGTATTGTCCCAATGTGGCGAAGTCATCACGATCGATGTTAAACTTCTTAAATGGCAGGTGCGCGTTTTCCGGTAAGACGTAGCTATCGTCATCGGAGAGCGTGACCTGCGCACCAGTCTTGGCTACTTCACCGCCCAAGTCTCCAAAACCGCAGCCAAGATCGATCACGGTCGTGGCAGGGTCGCACTTCACTCCTTGCCGCCGCATCCACCCAAGGGCGTCGCGTGCCTGAAGCTGGTAAAACTCCGGGCTGCCACCTTTTGCCTTCAAGAAGCCATAAATCAACTGGTGGATGATCATCGGACGAAGTGAAACCATGGCGAACAAGTAAGAGTCGAGCGAGAAAAAACCCGGCGCTGAGGAACTATTTTGCGCTTCATTGACGTTAGCTCAAGCCACACTCTATCTGCTGCTCTATGACGCTTGAGAAATTTACAATCGGGGTGGGTGACCGCTTCGCCCACCAAGCCAAGGCCCAACTCAAGGCCTTTCAACTCGCGGCCGCACAAGGCGTGGCCGTCTCGCCAGTTTGGAACAAATCAAACCGCGAGCACACTTTCATCGGCTCGCACCCGCAGAGCGTGTTCGACGCCGCCGAGGCCGCCATCAAGGCCGAGCGTTGGGCTGGTGGCTGGCACGTGGACGCCGACCACATTCGGCTAGAAACGGTAGACAAGTTCCTGCCCTGTTCTGACTTCTTCACCATTGATGTCGCCGACAGCATTGGTAAAGCGCCAGAGGAGCGTTACGTCGAGCGTTTTGTAGTGAAGCACCCCGAGTTGGTCGGCTCCGTCACTATCGCGGGGATTAACGAGCCGTACCGAACCACGCGCGACGGCATTGCCGCCATCGCCCGCAAATACGTCAGCGCCACGTGGGAGGCTGGGCAGATTTACCAACACATCAAACGCAAAAAAGGCGCAAAGAAGTTCATCGCCGAAGTCTCGATGGATGAGACCGACGCGCCGCAAACACCGCCAGAACTGCTGGTCATCCTCGCCTTGCTGGCTGACACGGGCGTGCATCTCCAAACCATCGCGCCCAAGTTCACGGGCCGCTTTAACAAGGGCGTGGACTACGTGGGTGACCTGGCGCAGTTCGAACGCGAGTTCAACGACGACCTCGCGGTCATTGCGCATGCGGTCAAAGCCTACAGCCTGCCGAAGAACCTGAAACTCAGTGTCCACAGTGGCAGCGACAAATTTAGCCTCTACCCCATCATCCGTCGGGCGCTGGAGCGCACTGGTGCGGGCGTCCACCTCAAGACCGCTGGCACGACATGGCTGGAGGAGATTATTGGTCTGGCTGAAGCGGGCGGCGACGGGCTGGCGCTAGCGAAGGAGATTTACGGCCACGCGCTGGCGCATGTGGATGAACTGTGCGCGCCGTATGCCAGCGTGATTGACATCAAGCGTGACCAACTTCCCAGCGCAGCCGCAGTGACCGGTTGGACCGGGAAACAACTCGCCAACGCCATTCGACATGTCCCGGGGCACCCAGAGTTCAACGCCAACATACGCCAGCTATTGCACGTCTCTTTCAAGCTCGCGGCTAAGGCGGGAGCGCGTTACACGAATCTGCTGAAGGCGAACGAGGCTGTCGTCGCTAAAAACGTAACGGAGAACCTCTACGACCGCCACCTCAAGCCACTATTCATCGGCTGACAGCGGCTCCACTCAGGGCAGTTCTTTAATGCGGATGTTGCGCCAGCGGACTTCTAGCGGGTCGGTCTTGTTGCCGACGCCGTGGACTTGGAGGGCGATCAGCCCAGAGGGCGTATAGCCATCCTTGAGATCGGCCGCAGGCACGCTGTTGATCCAAGTTTTGATTGAGTCACCCCGGCACTCGACACGGAACTTATTCCAGTCGCTTTGCTTAAAAGCCTTGCCGGCTTCCGGACGTTCCTTGAGATCGTTGAGCCAACCGCGCCGGCCCTCGTCATAGATACCGCCGCTCCACGCTCGGGATGAGGGATCGATTTCCACCTGATACCCATGCACGCGGCCGGCGGCGACCTTGATAGTCTTGCCCTGCCACTCGTAGGTCTGCGGATGGTCGTAGTAATGACTGCGAATTTGGATGCCCGAATTGAGCCCCGGCGACACCTGAAACTCCACTTCGAGGATGAAGTTTGTGTAATGCCGCTCGGTGCAGAGGAAGGAATTGGGTGTGTTAGGCACGCATTCGCCGATGACTTGGCCGTCCTCAACCCGATATTTGGCGTGGCCGCCAATCTGCACGAAGCCAGCAAGGTTCTTACCGTTGAAGAGAGGCAAAAATCCCTCGGCGTCAGGCTTGACCGGCGCGGGCAACTCGGCCGCCTTCTTGTCGGTTTTTTTATCGGCCTTGTCCGCTGCCGACACGGGCATGAAGGCGAGCATTGGGACGGCGAGGAGGGTGAACAAGTTTTTCATTTGTAAATTCGCAGCAAGACGGACGAAGCAGTTAAAAGCGACCAAGCTAACGGAGGGTGAGCAGGTTGGCAAATCGCTGGGCGCGGCTGTAATAATCGGTCTTTACGCGGCTGGCTTGGTAACCCACCGCCTCGAAGTGCCCCGGCTTGTTCCACAGGAGATAGAGTTCCAAGCCGTCTGGCTCACGACCAGTCGCCCGGCGAAAGACTGTCGTGCGATCAGTGATGATGCGCTGGGCCACGCTCCAAGCAACCTCGGGATTGTCGTACTCCCGAGACTTGGAGTAACGCCGCCAAACCTCGGGCATTATCTGGAAGCGGCTGACCTCCCCACTGACACCCCGGATGTAATCGGCCTCGCTTTTGCGCAAGGAGGTGGCTCCCGACTCAAACATGGCTAGGGACTGCCGCAAGGACATAGCTGGACACGTTTGGCTGCCCAGCCAGGCTAACAACGCCAGACCAATGAGGGTTTGTTTCATAAGGATTGGGCTGGTGACGAGTGGGGACAAAGTATCTTTGGATACAACTCCCCCGGCCAACGCTCGGCAACATCGTTTTTTAGCTCTCTGGTTGGCATGGAAAACGGGGGTTTAACGCAAGAAAGATTGGAGGATGGGGCGGACGGGACACCCGAGCATCGGGCTTCAAAAGATGAGCTCAATATAATCGCGGGCTTCGATTCTATTTGGCCCGGCCCTTCCTGCGATCCCGCATCAAGCTGGGTGTCTACACGATTACCATGCGGCGAGGAGCTTGGTTTTGGCCTTTACGCTCGACCCACTCAAAGTTGCTGACTAGCCTGTAAGCCTTTGCGGAAGTCATGCTGCACCTGGCCCTCCAAGCAAAACTCCAAGCCGCCGTCTGCGCCGTGCTACCGGATGCGGATCCCGCTGCCATCCTCGTGCGCCCTTGCTTAGACACGCGGCACGGTGATTACCAATCCAACGCCCTCATCGCCCTCGCCAAACAGCGCAAGCTCAATCCCCGCCCATTCGCTGAACAAGTGAGAGCCGCGCTGGAAGTGGCCGACCTTTGCGAGGCCGTGGACATTGCCGGGCCGGGCTTTTTGAACTTTCGCGTGCACCCCATGGCCTTGGCAGAGGTGCTTCAGGCGGAGGCACTCAAGGAAGTGCCGTTCGTCCCAAAGACCAATCAGCCGCGCACCGTGGTGATAGACTTCAGCTCGCCAAACGTCGCCAAGCCGATGCACGTCGGGCACATTCGTTCCACGGGCATTGGCGATGCGCTCCAGCGGGTGTTCCGCCTGCTCGGCCACCGCGTCATCTCGGACAACCACATCGGCGATTGGGGCACGCAGTTCGGCAAGCTGCTGCTTGGCTGGAAGCAGATCCTCGACCGCGACGCACTGGGCCGCGAGCCGATTGCCGAATTGGAGCGACTTTACAAAGTCATCAACACCGAGTGCGACGCTAACCCCACGCGGCTCGAGGAAGCGAAGCAGGAGTTGGTGAAACTTCAGGCCGGCGACGCTGAGAACATCGCCGTCTGGCAAGAAATGATCCGCGTCTCGCAGCGGCAGTTTGATTCCGTTTATGGCCGACTTGGCGTGAAGTTCGACCACACCCTTGGCGAGAGTTTTTACAATCCACAACTCGGCGCGATTGTCGGCGATTTGCTCGCGCGCGGCGTCGCCCGCGAGAGCGAAGGCGCGGTGGGCGTGTTTAGCGATGGCTCGCTGCCGCCGAAGTCCGACCCGTTTCTCGTGAATCGCGACGGCGAGTGGGTAGCCGACCCTGCGCTCGTGCGAAAGAGCGATGGCGGCTTCAACTACATGACCACCGACCTCGCCACGATTGATTACCGGCTCCGAACTTGGTCGCCCGACGAGATCATCTACGTGGTGGACGACCGGCAGGCCCCCCACTTTCGCAAACTGTTCCTCACGTTCGCGCGCTGGCAGCCGGAGGCAGCCCAGCGCGTGAAGCTCAACCACATTGGCTTTGGTAAAATTCTCGGCGAGGACGGCCGACCCTTCAAAACTCGTAGCGGCGATACGGTGAAGCTCGAAGACCTCCTGGCCGAGGCCGAGGAACGCGCACTGAAAGTCGTGACGGAAAAGAACCCTGACCTACCCGAGGCACAGCGGAAAGAAATCGCCCGCATCGTGGGCCTCGGCGCGGTGAAATACGCCGACCTACTGCCTAATCGGCAGAGCGACTACCAGTTCAGTTGGGAGAAGATGCTGGCCTTGCAGGGCAACACCGCGCCGTATTTGCAATATGCCCACACGCGCGTGCGAGGCATCTTTCGCAAATCGGGAGAGCAGGCGTCAGGCAGCAGGCAGCCCGCGGAACTGGTGTTGGCCGCACCTGATGAACTGGCCTTGGCGAAGCACCTCATAAACTTCGGCCTAGTACTGGAAACCGTGGCGGAGGAATGCCGGCCGAACTTCCTCAACAACTACCTCTACGAGCTGGCCGGGCTGTTCGCACGTTTTTATGAAAGCTGCCCGGTGCTCAAGGCGGAAGGTAACGAGCGTGCGACGCGACTTCTCCTCTGCGACCTCACCGGCCGTGTGCTCAAGCAGGGCTTGGCAGCGCTGGGCATCGAGGTTACTGAACAAATGTAACTCACGGTTTCTTTGTGAGGAAACGAATGGCTGAGTTTCGCATTGCGTCGCAATTACCATTCCGGCGATAACGCAGCAACAACAACACTGGCAATCACATGGGCGAACAGCCTGCACAGGAAGTCGGTTATAAAATCTGGGCGGTAGACGATGTTGTCTATGGCCCGGTGGATATGCCAACGCTGGTGGAGTGGGTGAAGGATGAGCGGGTGCTGGCGGATACGTGGGTGTTCACCTGCCACAAAAACAAGTGGAACCAAGCCGGGCAAATGGGGGAATTACGTACCGTATTCAACGCCGTCCTGCCAGGCAGCATCCCTGTCTCGCACACCCCGCTCATCGCCGGTATCCGGCCAGGGTCTTTGCGCCGGGTAAAAATTCTTGGCGAGATGAACGACCAACAATTAGGTCGCTTCGCCCAGTTTATGGAGGTTGAGAACGCCCGGCAGTTCCACACCATCGTTAAGCAGGGCGACCCAGGCGACGCCATGTACCTCATCCTAGAGGGCGAACTACGTGTGCGGCAGATGATCGGCGGAAAGGAGACCGTGCTGGTCACGCTCATGGCCGGCGAGTTCTTTGGCGACATCTCGCTCTTCGACCACGGCCCGCGCTCGGCCGACGTGGTGGCCAATGATCACTCCGTCCTCCTCAAAGTCTCCACAGCTAACTTACAACGTATGACGCAGGAAGTGCCCGAATTAGCCACACCCTTCCTTGTCGCCATCTGCAAGACCCTTACCGCCCGCATCCGCGCGGACAACCGGCGTCTGCGCGACTCCATCAACGTTGCCCGCGCCAGCCGCTGACAGATTTCGCGCTGGCTTGCCGGGCGCCGTTGGGGCACATAATAAGCGAACGGCTGAGGCCGGGTGCTGATGCGAAATTTACCACTCTCATTGCTGCTGACCAGCCTAGCGCTTGGCTTGGGGCACAGCGCAGCACAGACCCTGCCCAACCGTCCCAAGGTGCAGGAGCGCCTCCCCGTGCCGCGCCTCCCCGTACCCGGTCAAGCGACTCCCACACCTGCTACACCATCGGTTTCGACGCTACCCTTCACCCCCCCGGCCACAAATTCTGGCGTGCGTTTCGTCCCCTCCGGCGGCTTGAACCTCGACACCGCCTTGGCGCGCATCCTTAGCGACGCCAAGCTTGCCACCGCAATGGGCGAGTTGGAGCTGAGCATCACCAACGCCGGTAATGTTGAACTCAACCGCTTCCCCCTCTGGATTCACCTCCGCGAAGGGCAGGTCCGCACCGAACTGGACATCACCTCCGCCTCTGGCCATTTCGGTGCCACCGGGCCATTCGCCCCGTTCCGACAGGAAGGCATCACGCGGCTGGTCAGCCTGACCGTAGCCAACCTCACGCTGCGCAAAAGCTACCAACTCTTCCCCGAGAAGCAGACCTTCGTAAGCCGCGACCTCGCACCTGAGGACATGCCGCTCTTATTGCAATTACAAAAGCAGCCCATTGGCCCGGACACGCTTAACGACGAAGCCGCCGAGAAATGGGCCATGACCCTCGGCTATCCCAACGGCGATAAGCGACCTGCCGAGGTCTGGATCATGAACGGCATCCCCCGACAAATCCGCTTTTCCGTTGGCAACAGTCGGCTCACCGTGCGCTTCCGCGAGGCCCAACCCGTGGCGGCAACCGTCACCAAGGAACTGGCGATCCAGCAAGCGCGGCTCTTTGAGTTGCCGCCCGAATACCGCGGCTTTGCCGACGTCGGCGACATGCTCGCCATGCTCTCCGCTAAGCGTGTGAAAACTTTCCGCTAAACTTCCCGCCTCCCGCCGCGAGCCTCCGGCCCGCTACAACACCACCAACAGGTGATTCCAAACATCCCACGGCCTACCCCGTCGGGGGTCTGCTTCAACCCTTCATTAAGGCTGTGTCGCAAGTCGAACTTTCTCCAAAGTTCTCGGCTTTTTCGGGGGTTTCCTCAGTGTTTGTGGCGCACCCGCAAGGAGTTGAACCTTGAACCTTCTGATCCGTAGTCAGATGCTCTATCCAGTTGAGCTACGGGTGCAACCGCGGGTGAGGACACTAGAAAGCACCCCGGGGAGCGGCAAGTGATTATTTCACCACCACCGATAAAGGCTCAAGCGCGAGGAATAGCATTGTACCCAACTGCGCAAAATCCTTCCACCGCTCCATCATCGGCCGCCGGGAGTTAGCCGCACCATTCGCATCTGGCCGTTCCTCGAGCGGGCGAGGCAGAGGATTTGCCCTGACTCGTTAATGTCATTTGCTTCGAGAAGAAACCAGCCGGAGTTTGGGGCGAGCAAACCGTTCAAGTCCCACATCTTACCTTCCCGCCATAGGAAAGCGCGCGGCTCGCCGCCCGCCAGTTGCGCGGTGCCGACGACTTGCTGCCGGTTGTTAACCGCGTTGGCGAAGGCGGCCAAGCCGCCGAGCGAGCCGAGATCGCGCATCTTTCCACCGGTGTGCAAGAACGCGCGCGACTGACCAGCGGCGTTCTGCGCAAAGCCGACTACATCCCCAGCCTCATTCAGGCCGTTCGCTTGGCTCAAGCTGCCACCCAGCGTGCCGAGATCGCGCATCTTTCCACCAGTGTGCAAGAAGGCGCGGCGTATCTGTTGGGCTGTCTCCGCCACGCCAACCACGTCAGACGCGCTGTTGACCGCATGCCCGTAACTGTTGCGCCCGCCGAGCGTGCCGAGGTCATGGAGTTTCCCCTGCCGCCAAAGGAAGGCATGAAACGCGCCGTTCGTCGTCTGCGCCGCGCCAGTGATTTCGGCACGCTCGTTGATGCCAAAAGCTCGGCTGTTTGCGCCGCCAAACGTGCCCAACTCGATGGGGTTACCCCCTTGCCAAAGCATCGCGCGCTCGACCTGCCGCCCACCGGGTTGCGGCGGCCCGCTCCAGCCAACCGTATCACCAAAGTCGTTCAAATCGCTGCCAAAGGTTGGCGTGCCAGCCGGACCAAATTCATGAATGGCGTTGGTAAAGATGAACGCGCGGCTAAATGGCGCCCCGTCTCGCACCGCGACCGACCTTGTGCCAGCCGCAATGCCAAAGCGGTTCAACGCCGTCGCTCGATCAGCGGACGAAGTCAGCGCCCCGAGGTCGGTAAATGAGTAGAAGTTGCCTTGGCCAAACGCGCTCGATGCCGCAAGCAACCACGCAGCAACCAATGCGACAAGCTGGGCGATCATGGTAATGGGGACATCACGGCGTAACCTTGCCAAAGCCCGGCGTTTTCGCGCAAATACAACCATAACCTGATTCACGCCCAGAGTTATCCGCGCTCGCCGCGACCGAATCCGCTTATATGAGCCGCACGGTTTCCTTTCTATGTTCTGGCACGATGCTCGCGCTACTGGCGTTGCCCACCGGCGCGGCTCGGGCTCCGAAGCCCGCCGCGCCCAGCCCCGAGCGCGTCGAGTCGGCGGTGCAGGCCGGTTCCGCCTTCCTCGTCTCGCAGCAGCAGGCCACCGGAGCCATCGCAGACGCGGCGCGCTTACAAACCGCGTTGACGTCGCTTGCGGGGTTGGCCCTGCTGGGCGCGGGACATTCACCGTTGAACAAGTCGCCCGAAGGCGTCGCACTACGACGTGCCATCCTCTTTGTGTTGCGCACCGACCGGCAAACGGCGGACGGTTACTTTGGCGCGGCGGACGCCTCAGTCATGTACGGGCACGCGGTAACGACACTTTTTCTCTGCGAACTGCTCTGGCGCTCCGCCGATCCTGAGCAGGAAGAACTTATTCGGCGCAAGGCGGCGGCAGGGTGCAACTTCATCCTCGGGGCCCAAGGAGCAGCGAAGTCGACACGCCGCGACACCGGCGGCTGGCGCTACAAGCCCGACGCGCGCGACTCAGATATGTCCGTGACTGCTTGGCAACTGCTGGCGCTGCATGCGGGCGTCAAGGCCGACTTCAGCATGTCGCCGCGCAACGGCCAAGCGGCCGCGCAGTATCTCAAGAACGCTTTCGCCGCCGAGCATGGTGTTTTCGCCTACCAAGTCCGCGCCAAACCAACCGCAGATGACAAGCCGTTGCAACCCGAAGGACGACACAAATATTTTTCAACCACCGCGATGGGCCTGTTGGGCCTGCGCATCTGCGGCCAATCCCGTGCGCCGGAAACCGCTGTGGCCACGAATTTCCTGCTAAACGAGCTTAGATTTGATCCCCCCGGAGACGATAAAGCTCCCAGCACGTGGATGTTTCATCGTTTATTCTTCAGCACGCTCGCGCTGAACAACTTCACCGAAGCGCAAGTGTCGCTGGCGGGCCAAGCCGCCGAGCGGAACTTCGTGGGCGGCCAAGCCGCCGACGGCTCCTGGAACTCCGGCTACGAGGGTCGGAATATCGGCCGCGTGTATTGCACTAGCCTCGCGCTCCTGAGTTTGGAGGCGAAGCACCAGCGGCTCGCCATCTTCACGGTGCCGTGAGCGGATTGACTGCTTATTTCACATCCACCACCGTCACGCGCACTTCCGCGCCGTTGCAGCGGATTTCAGGGACATACATCGCGTGACCGAGGACGGGCAGGGCGTGGAATGCACCG
>VHDH01000012.1 GCA_016871445.1 Verrucomicrobiota bacterium
AGTGCCTTGAAGCAAGCCAATGGCAAACTGATTTGTGGGGTAACAAGGCGGTAGAAACAAAAAACCCCTGCCGGTTACCCGGCAGGGGGTGTTACTGAGCGAGGCTCAGATTAGAACTTGTAAACCAAGCTCAACGCAACCAAGTGGGCGTTGTTGTTACCCACGCCGACGGCGCCGCTGTTCACGTTGCCGGGAAGGCTACGGCCAGCACTGCAATCGTGATCCCAGCGATACTCGAGGCGGCTGAGGACGTTAGCCCAGAGCTGGTAGTCAGCCGTGATGGTGGTGGCGAGGATTTCAGCGCCAGCCGCAGAGGCGGCGACACCACCGAGAGCGAGTCCGCCACCGCCATTATCGAAGTATTCAACGCGGGTGTTGAGCGACAGCTTCTCGATGCCAACGTTTTTGAACGTCAGGTAAGCAGCCAGAGAGGCAGTGTCGGCTGCATTCTCCCTGCGGATGAGGTCGTAAGCGACTCCGAGTTTGACGCTCTCCGAGAAAGTCGGGAGCGAGCCGCTCACGTGAATGTTTTGGAAGCTTTGAGCAGCGGCAGCAGCGGCGCCAGTCTGTCCAGTGACGACGCCGGCGTTGAGCGTGGCGCCCTTCAGGAAGCCAAAGCTGTCCGGAGCGGTGAGGCTCACGCTGCCCAGGTAGGTCTTTTGTGATTGAACGGTGCGGCGGAAGCCAAGACCAGTGTTTTGGGCGTTAACGACACCACCCTGGATGCTCATCACGTCGTTCACCTTGTAGCTGGCCAAGATGCCTTCGTGCTGGAAGGGGCCAACGGTGTAGGCGTAGCTGCGGCTGTAGTTCGGGTTGTCAGGGCTGTTATTGCCTTCGTAACCAACGATGGTGTTGAAGGTGCCGACCTTGACGGTGAGACCATTGCCCACAGGGACGTTCAAGGCGATGTAGCCCTGAGCGAGCGAAATATTGCCCGCCGTGCCACCGCCGCCCAGCGTGTTGCCGAGCACACCAGCATCTGGACCCATCCAAATTTCAGCGAGGTAACCGGCAGACCATTCACCCTCATCAAGGGGCTTCTGAATGGTGAGTTGGATTACGTCCAGGTTAAAACCATCGCCCTTGCCAGCGAGGTAGGAAGAACCGGCCGCACCGGCGAAGCCAGTGGATTGACCCGGGTTCCAGTGAACCGACGTGCTAACGTAACCGCTGATTTGCGTGCCGGAGATGGCCGTGAGCACTTGGTTCGACGGCTTTTCTTCCGCTTGAGCAACCGCGCCGAAGCTGATCACGCCTGCGGCGGCCAGCCCCATTGTCCATTGATTGACTTTCATTTTTGTTAGTTCCTCTTTCGAGTTGTTGACTGTTAGTTTCTTTGCGTTTTGCTTGCGGGCAAAAACCGTTTGCCCACACACCAAGAACGGTGCATTGGGGAGGAAATTAGCAATCAGCCGGGGTTTGGCAACTGTTTTTTTTGTTTTTTTTGCCCCCCCCCGGCGGGGCAAAAGGTTGCGTCCAGGGGAGATCACTTGGCCGGCTTGGAGGGGGGCTTTTCCTTGAAAGTCGAGCGCAGCAGCCAATGGCGCTTGAGGCCCTGCACCAAGTCGTCCGTGTGGATGATAGCGGAGGAAATCTCGGTCAGCAGGTTGGTGTTGGCGGCCACTTGGGCATTCAGATTGCTGGTGAGGTTGGCGAGGTTGGATAGCGAAAGGTCCAAGTTCAGGGCGAGCTTGGTGAAGTTGGTGTCGGCCTGAGCTAAGGTGCCGTCGGCGGTTTGCATGAGGCGGCGCGTCTCGGCGAGGGTGGAATTGGCGTTGCTAAAGGTGGTGCGGGCCTCGGCCAGCGTGGCGCGGACCGAGGCCAGCGTTTGATCGGCAGCGGTGTTCAGGTTCGTCGGCAGCAGCCAGGTGCCGAGCGAGCCGGCGGGGTTGGTAAGGTTGGCGGTGATGCGGTGAACGTTCGCGCTGACGGGGTGGAAACTGGCAACCAGGTGGTTGGCATTGCTGGCGATGGGCTGCAGCTCAGCGATGCGCGTGTCGAGGTTTGAGAGGGTGCGCGTGGTGGTGGCCAGCAGCGCGACGACTTGGTTGGTGAGGCTCAGAATGTTGGGCAAGGCGGCCTCAGCCTGCGTGACGAGCTTTTCCGCACGCTGAGCGAATGCGGGCGATTCGTTGGCGATGATGTGATACGGCGCGGAACCGGCGGACCAGTTGGTGTAAGTGGCGGCCGGTTCGTGCCAGATCCGGGTGATGAGCTTGCCTTTTATCTCGTAGGCGGCGCGCAAGTTCTTCTTGGAGCCGTCCGAGTTGGTATAGCCGTTCCAGCCGCCGGGCATGATCTCCAAATAACGCCCACTGAGCAGATCCGCGCCCACGCGCACGCGCGAATCATTCCAGATGTAACCAATGGAGTGGCTGCGGACGATGAATTCCACATACACGAAATGTCCTTCGTAGTATTCGCCGGAGTCCGGCGGCACCGGGCGGATGCGCGTGATCTCACCGGCATCAAAGCCCATCAGCTTGATCTTGTCGCCCTCCTTGAGGCCCGCCGCGCTGTCGACATAGGTGTAAAACGGCGCGCGCAAGTCGAACCAGCCCCGGTTTTCCGCCGTGTGATAGAGGTAATAGCCAAAGCCGGAGAGCAGCAGCACGGTGGCGAGGATGACAAACACGCCAACGGCGTGCTCCACGCGGCCAAGCCGGGTGCGGAGTTGCGGGGTGAGGTCTTGCAGTGCCATGGCTAATTAGGGGACGGAGATGTTTGTGCGGCGCTCATGCAGCCAGAAATTCGCGGATAGTGGATTCCTCGCTGGCGATTAGTTCCGTGCGTCCGCCCAACGACAACCACCGACGGCCTTGCAACAAGGCGAACTGTCGCGCTTGGTCGCGCCACAGGCGCAAGTCATCCGTCGTGGCCACGATGGCAAGTGGACGTCCGCCCAGCCAGGCGTGGCCGGCGTTGAACGCGGCCAACGTGTCGAGCCACCAACGGACCTGGCGCGGGTCAAGGCCAGCCAATGGGTTGTCTAGCAACAGCACTTCGGGCCGAAGCACGAGCGCGCGGGCGAGGGCGACGCGCTGTCGCCATCCGCGATTAAGCTGGCCCGCCAGCTGCGGCGCGGAGTCCGCCAGGCCCGTGAGCGCCAGCACGGTCTCGACGGCCTCGTTGGTTTCCTCGGCCGGGCAGTTGCGATGATAGCGCAGGGGCAGCGCGATGTTCTCCCGCACGGTCATCTGCGGGAACAGCCGCCCGCCGTTTTCAAACACCACGCCCATCCGCAGCCGTGCCGCCACCAACTCCGGTTGCGTCATCACCGTGATGTCCTCACCAAAGAGCAAATGCTGCCCGCCTGACGGATGCTGCAAGCCGGCCACCGTCGTTAGCCAATCGCTTTTTCCCGACCAATGCCAGCCGCCGACCGCCCAATATTCGCCCGGCCGCAACTGCCAACTTACCCGCTCAACCAGGGCCACGTCAGGCTCCAGCACGGCTGCAATGTCCGCCTGCACCAACTCGATTAGCGGCGCAGCAGCATCGATGGAGGCAGGCGTATTCACATCACAACATAGACCAAGATGAACAAGGCGTCCGCCGCCACACAACCCGCCACGCTCTGCGCCACCGCGCGCGTGGTCGCATCGGACACATCCTCCAACCGCAACGGTTGCGCCAGCCCTTGAAAACAGGTCACCGTCGCGATGATTGCCCCGAACGTCGCCGTTTTCAACGCGAGCAACGCAAAATCTTCCCACCGCAAAGCGCGGGCGATTTGGTTGAAGTAATCTCCCGGCGTCAACGGCACATCTTGGAGAAAAATGAACAGGTAACCGCTGAACACCGCCACCAAGATCAAATACACCGTCAGCGAGAAAATCGCCGCCGCCAACCCTATCACGCGCGGCATCACCAAGTAATGCACGGGGTCAATGCCCAATGCCTCTAGGGCTTCCACCTCGCCCTGTGCACGGCTGAGGCCCAACTCCACCACGATGGCCGTACCCACGCGCGCCAACACCAACAGGGCCGTCGCCAACGGCCCCAGCTCTCGAATCAGCACGGTCACCATCACTGTCCCCGCATATTGCTCTGCCCCAACGCGTTGCAACAGCGAAACTGTCTGCGCCACGATCACCAACCCCAGTGCCAACCCGAAAAACACCACACCCGGCAGCAGCCGAACGCCGGCGCGGTCAATTTGCGTGCGGATGAGCGGGTGTGTGACCCGCCACGCCGCGTTGAACTTGGTAAACGTGACGCCAAGGGTGATAAGCGCGAACGCGCCGACGCCCTGAATGGTTTGCAGCAGCCGGAAAATCTGCTGCCCCACGAAGTTGAGGTAACTGCGGGGCAGTGCCAGCCCGCTTGCCTGTAGCGGCGGTGCGGCGGGCTTGGCGGAGTCTTGATCCACGCGCACAGCTTAGGCGGCGCGGGAAGCGGGGGACAACGAGATTTTGCGTGGCCAGAAAATCCCCAGCGGAAAGCGCCAGCCATGGCACGGGAGACTCGCTGGGCGCTAGGACGATTGGCACACTCCGCACCTCGCTCAGTAATCCTTCAACGCTCCCTTGCGCAGCGCGTCCTTCTCTGGCTCGGGCAGCCCCCGGTTGTAGCGGTAAATCGAATCCTCAAAGTCACCATAAAGCGGGTTCGGCAGCACGATGAAGCGTCGACCAAATTCCTTCGCCAGCCGGTCCACCTCGGCAATGCGCGTGGCCGCATCCTTTCCATCGAAGGCTTCGCTGAAATCATTTAGATTATCGCCCAGCAACAGCACGATCTCGTGCGTCGCGCTGACCGCGGCACGGCGCTTGGCCTTACTACCCTCGGTGGTGCGCAGCAACAGGTGCGCGTCGTCCGCATTGGGGAATCCCTTTGCCCGTAAATTCGCCAAGGTACCCGCCTGCTCTTCAATGCGGCGATTTGAAACGTAAAACACCTCCACCCCGCGCGCCGCGGCGTGCGTGAGAAACTCCACCGCCCCCGCCAGCGCCTCGGCACGGGCGAGATCCACCCACTGCCGCCACGTCGCGGGCGCGTAACTCTGCCGCGTCTTGACGAGCCGCGCCTGATACGGGCTGTTGTCGAGCACGGTTTCATCCACATCCACGACCACGGCGCGTTTCTTGGGCGCAGGATTCGCCTTCAACTCCTCGTCCAGCACGCGGCGCGCGAGGTTAAAGGCCTGGTGACACAGCGCGCGATATTCACCCGAACGCTGCACCCACAGCACGGCTTGTACGGTGTGTTCGTTAGTCGGGTAGCTGGTGGTGGGCGGGGAGGGGGCAAGTTGTGGCGGGGGGCTGGGCCGAGGACATATGCAGGCCGTCAACGCGCCAGCCAGAAGCGCAAGAACCAAAGCGCGCGAGAAAAGGGTGCCCCTCATTGGTTCACTTGCGTTGGTGAGACAGAAACCATTCATAGAGCTTCGGCTGGTTGTAGGTCACCGTCCACGAATCATGGCCCGCCTCGGGATAGACCGTGAGTTGCACGTCCTTCAGCCCGATTCTTTTGAGCAACGCAGCCAAGCGCTCAGATTCCGAGAGCAACACCACCGGGTCTTTCGCACCGTGAAACGCCCAGACCGGCGTGGCCCGCAGCGCCGCCGCCTTGCCGCGCGCGGGCAAGAGAAAATCAATTGTGTTGCCGCCGCCACAAATGGGCGCAACGGCCGCAAAGCGCTCCGGGGCCTTCGCCAGCAGCGCCCAAGCGCCGTAGCCGCCCATGCTTAGGCCGGTCAGGTATACGCGGTTCGCATCGACCTGGTGCGCCGCGAGCACGCTGTCGAGCAGGCCGAGGACCGCGTCGCAGTCCCAGGACTGGTCAGCGGGGCATTGCGGCGAGACGACAATGAACTTCTCCGCGAGCAACATGGTCGCCGCCTCGCGATCCGCGCGGGCAGCGTCGGGCTCGTTCTTTGGCGCAGACGGATTCTTCTTCACCAGCTTGGGCGGGCCGTGGACGGAAACTTGCGCGAGGTTCGTGCCTCGCTCGCCGGAGCCATGGAGGAAGAGGATGAGTGGCCACCGCTTCGCCGCCTTTGCATCGTAGCCGGGCGGGAGGTAAAGCAAGTAGTTGAGTTCGGCCTGTCGACTAAACTGGCCGGAATATTTATGACGAGTTTGCATGAGTTCAGAATCGGGAGCCTGGGCGATGGCAGCGGTCGCGGCGGCGAACAAAAGCACGAAAACGAGCGAGCGCGGGAGGCGGTAAGGGCGGTGCGATGTCATAGGAACGGATGGAGTATGGCTACGCGCCGCAACCGAGGCAAGCCGCCGGCCTGCAAATGTCTTGTGACGTTGAAATGGGCCGCGTTACGTTGGGCGGGCATGACTGATGGTTTGGCAGACGCACCGGCGTGGTATTGCGTGCGGTCGCAGATCAAGCATGAGCACATTGCCGCCGGCCACCTGCGGCAGTTGCCCGGCCTGGAAGTGTTTTGCCCGCGTGTGCGTTTCCAGCGTGCGACCCGACGTGGCAAGGTGTGGTTCACTGAGGCGATGTTCCCGAATTACCTCTTCGCGCACTTCGCATTGCGAAACTTGCGCATCATCCAAGCCGCGCACGGCGTGGCGGGAGTAGTGCATTTCGGCAACCACTTCGCCCCGGTGCCCGACGAGGTCATCAGTGATTTACGCGAGCACTTGGATGAAACCGACCTGAAAGTTTTCCCCGAGGCAGTTCAGCCCGGCGACGAGGTGGTCATCGCGGACGGCACGTTTATGGGCATCACGGCAGTGGTGCAACGACTCATGCCCGCGAAGGATCGTGTACGCGTGCTGCTCGAGTTTCTCGGCCGGCCCGTGGAAACCGAACTCGCTTCCGCCAGTCTCGTTAAAACCGGCGTCAACCCGCGCCTGGTCTAACCTCCTTATTCCTCATGGCCGTCCCGCTCTTTGACATCAAGCCCCAGAACCAAGCCCTCGCCGAGGATCTACAGGCCGCGTTCACGCGCGTGCTTGCATCCGGCCAGTTCATCCTCGGTCCCGAGGTACAGAACTTTGAGCGGCAATGCGCGGAATACCTCCAGGTGCGGCACGCACTGGGGATTTCCTCCGGCACGGACGCCATTCTGCTCGCGCTCATGGCGCTGGGGATTGGACCGGGCGACGAGGTAATCTGCCCGAGCTTCACGTTTTTCGCCACCGCTGGCTGCGTCGCACGCACCGGCGCAACCCCGGTCTTCTGCGACGTGCGAGCAGACACCTTCAACCTCGACGTGGCCGACGCCGCGCGCCGCATCACGCCGCGCACGAAGGCCATCATGCCGGTGCATCTGTACGGGCAAGCGGCGGACATGGCGGCCGTGAACGAACTCGCTTGCCGACATGGCCTTAAAGTTATCGAGGACGCTGCACAGGCAGTCGGGGCTACGCAAGGCGGCCAACACATCGGCAGCCTCGGTCACTGCGGCGCGTTTAGCTTTTTCCCGACCAAAAATCTTGGCGCGTTTGGCGATGCTGGCCTGTTTACGACGAACGATGACGCGCTCGCCGAGCACGCCCGGCTCCTGCGTATGCACGGGGCGTATCCGAAGTATTACCACCGGTGGATCGGAGGAAATTTCCGGCTCGACGCCGTGCACGCCGCATTATTGGCGGTCAAGCTGCCGCATCTGGACGGCTTTGCCCGGCGACGCGCGGCAAACGCGGCGCGTTACACGGAATATTTCGCCAAGCTGCCCAGCATCGGCGCACGGCTTATTCTCCCGGCAGCCCAGCCCGGCAATGGCCACACGTGGAATCAATACACGGTGCGCGTTCCCGGCGCGGGCCGGCGTGACGCGCTGCGCGACTGGCTCGCCGCGCGGCAAATCGGCACAGAGATTTACTACCCCGTGCCACTGCACGCGCAGGCGTGCTTCGCGGCACTCGGGCAGACCGACGCGGATCTGCCAGTGTCTGCACGGCTGGCGAGCGAGGCCTTGAGCATCCCCATTTTTCCCGAGTTGACCACAACTCAGCAAGACGAGGTGATCGGGGCAGTCACTGAGTTCATCGGGGCGGGGAGGTGAGGAACCTTCGCAGGCGAAAAGCGCAGGGCAGCATAGAAAGCCATGCTCTCAGAGAGCGCGGATGTTGAGCAACGGGGCTGTCGCGCCGCAGCCGCAAAATCCCGCATAACTCATGAGTTCAAACTTCGCGCCCAGGGCCAGTGGCCCACTGAACGTCCGAGGCTGAAGCGAGAGCATTGGGCAAGCGTCAGTAAACCGAAGCAAAATTTTACCTACTCTCACCCATCCCCATCTATGACCATGCAATCCACATCGCAAATCTGCCCCGAGTGCTCCGCAAACGTCGCTCCCATCTCGGGGCTTGCCCGTCGCGACTTCATCCGCGCGGTGGGCGTGATGGGCGGAGCGGCCCTGCTCCCGACCGGCGCGAAGGCGGCCCCGGCCGACAAGCCCCGCGCAGCAAAACCGGCCGAGTCGCTCGTGCGCGAGTTCCACGCCACGCTGACCGATGAGCAAAAGAAGGCAATGGTCCTGCCGTGGAACCACGGCGCGGAAAAGGGCGGCCAGCCAACGCGGCTCAAGACCCACAACGCCGCGCCGCTGGGCAAGAAGCTCGGCGAGCAGTTCACCAAACCGCAGCAAGACCTCATCCGCACCACCTTTAAGGCAATCCTCTCTGGCGAGGACGCCTATGCGCGCATCAGCCGCAAGGGCACATGGGACAGCTCCGGGTCGTTCGAGGGTAACGGCGTTGCCATCTTTGGCGACCCCACAGGCAAAGAGCCGTTCTCGTGGGTCTTCGCTGGACACCACCTCACGCTGCGCTGCGACGGTAACTCCCAGCCCAACACCGCGTTTGGCGGACCGATGTATTACGGCCACTCCGCCAACGGCCACAGCGATGCGAATGTTTACAACTATCAAACCCGGCAGGTCATGAGCGTTTTCACCATGCTCAACGGGCAGCAACAGAAGCAGGCAGTCATCATCGGCGACCCCGGCGACGGTGCGGCGGCGCTCAAGGCCAAGCTCGTAGCGCAGCCGCCCACAGGCATCGCCTACGCGGAGTTGGACCAGGCTCAACAAGCCTTGGTCACCGGTGTCATGCGCACGCTCATCAGCCCGTTCCGGCAGGAGGATGGCGACGAGGTGATGCAACTCATCAAAACTAACGGCGGCATGGAGAAAGTGCGCCTGGCCTTTTACAAAGAGAAAGCCGAGCAGAGCAACGACCGCTGGGACTACTGGCGGCTCGAAGGCCCCGGCTTTGTCTGGAACTACCGCGTGCTGCCGCACGTGCACTGCTTCGTCAACGTCGTCGGCCAGGCTTAGCCCGCGTAACCCATCATGCGGCTCCGAATCCTAGGTGTGCTCGGCGGGCTGCTGCTCTGCTTTGCCGGCGCGGAGGAGGGTGCCGCAGCGGATAAACTTGAATTCCAACGCGACGTACTGCCCATCTTTGAGACGAAATGCCTTCGCTGCCATGGTGAGAAGAAGCGCGACGGCAAGCTCGACCTGCGGACAGTGGACGCGATGCTCAAGGGTGGCGTGACCAGCCCCGTCATCCAACCTGGTAACGCCCAAAAGAGCCTCCTCATCGAGTTGCTCCATTACAACGAGATGCCGCCGAAGAAGGAGAACCCACGCGTCACCAAAGAAGAACTGGAACTGCTGCGCAAGTGGATCAACGCGATGCCGGTTCCGCCCACCGCCTCGCCCAAGTAGTTTTGCCATGAAAGCCACTTACTTTGTCCTGACATCAGTCTTCCTTCCGTTCCTCGTCGCCGCGCAGACGAACACGCCGCCCGCCGGCTTCCGCGACCTCTTTAACGGCAAGGACCTCGCCGGCTGGGTGGACGTGAACACCAGCAAGGACACTTGGGCCGTGCGCGACGGCCTGCTGGTGTGCAGCGGCAAGCCCATTGGCGTCATGCGCTCGGAGAAGCAGTATGAAAACTTCATTCTCCACATCGAGTGGCGACACATGCAGGCCGGCGGCAACTCCGGCGTGTTCATCTGGAGCGAAGGCACCGTGCCCGAGGGCCGGCGGCTACCGAAGGGCATGGAAGTGCAGATGCTCGAATTGCAGTGGCCCGTCTTGAACCCGGACAAGGACGGCAAGCCGCGCCCGCAGGGCTACGTCTCCGGCGAGCTGTTCGGCGCAAACGGGCTCAAGACCACGCCCGACAACCCGCGCGGCAATCGCAGCCAATCGATCGAGATGCGTTGCAAGGGCCAGGGCGAGTGGAACACCTACGATGTTGTGGCCGTGGACGGCGTGGTGAAGCTCGCCATCAACGGCAAGTTCGTCAACGGCGTGAGCCAGGCCTCCGTGAAAAAAGGCTATCTCTGCCTGGAATCCGAGGGCGCGGAAATCCACTTCCGCAACATTCGCATTATCGAACTTCCGCCCGGCTTGACCACCCCAGAGCAGACCGCACCTGAAGTTCAGAAACGATAACCGCCAGCGCAGGCACTGCCCGGTTTAGTCCCGCTAAAAAGCAAGATGCCTTGCCGGGGTAAAACCACAGCTTCCTCGGCGGGGTGTTGGCTGGCTGCGCCTGCTCACTTATCCCGGGTCAAAAGATAGTGCGCGAGCGCTTTGAGCGCCGCGGCCCGGCCTTGGAACGGCTGCAGTGCAGCGAAGGCCTGCCGGGTTAGGCGTTGCGCGATCCGCCGGCTTTTTTCCAAACCCACGATGCTCGGATATGTCGCCTTTTGCGCGGCAACGTCCTTGCCAGCTGTCTTACCGAGCTGCTCGCTGGTTTGCGTCACATCCAAGATGTCGTCAATGACTTGGAACGCGAGGCCGACATGGTAACCAAAGTCCGTGAGGGCCTGAAGCTGCCTGGGCGTGCAGTTAGCGCTCATGCCGCCCAGCCGCACGGCGCAACATAGCAACGCGCTGGTCTTCCGCTCGTGGATGTAGCGAAGTTCCGCGACGCCCAGCTTTTTACCTTCGCCCTCCAAATCCGCCACTTGGCCCGCGATGAGTTGCAACGAGCCGCTGGCCTTCGCCACTTCCAGCACGAGGTCGCGATGCGAATAGCGCGGCCAGCCCTTGGCCAACGCGGTGATTTCAAATGCCTGTGTGAGCAGCGCGTCGCCCGCCAGCACGGCGATACCTTCGCCGAAGACCTTGTGGTTTGTGGGCTTGCCGCGCCGGAAATCATCGTTGTCCATTGCCGGCAAGTCATCATGGATAAGTGAGTAGGTGTGGATGCACTCGACGGCGCACGCGAGCGGGAGGGCGTTCACCTCGCGCCCGCCGCATGCCTCCGCCGCTGCGAGCGTGAGCGCGGGGCGCATGCGCTTGCCGCCGGCGAAGAGCGAGTATCGCATCGCCTTGTGAATGGTGGCGGGCTTGGCCTTCTCTGGTGGGAGCAGCGCGTCCAGCGCTTCATTGACGGCAGCGCTCCGCGCGTCAAGCCAGGCGGACAAGTCAAACGCAGTTTGGTGACGCGCTCCGGTGCGCGTGGCAGTCGTCGGCATGGCGGTGGTTGTAGGAGAAGGGTGCAGGCGGCGCAAGGCGGAGTTGCCCATTAGAGACGACGTGCGACGAGTGGCGCGGTAGTAAGAGAGCGTTAGTGAGGCGGGAGAAAAAGGGTTGAAAGGAGATTGCTCGCCCCTAGTATGCGCCCGCCTTTCCGCCTGCGGAAAGGCACGATGGTTCGGGACGTAGCGTAGCTTGGTAGCGCGTCTGAATGGGGTTCAGAAGGTCGTGAGTTCAAATCTCACCGTCCCGACCATTTTCTTCCCCTGGTCCGCCGGGCAAATTTCTCCGAACCAAACTGGCGTGCGCGGCGTTAAACTCCTTGAACGGTCCGCCGTCCTTCGAGTCGAACACGTAAAGTCCTTGCTCCGCCAACTTTAAAACCTCGCGCCCACCGCGCACCGCTGACGATGTCGCCCTCTTCCCCAGTGCCTCCCGCGACGGACGAGCAGGCGATGTGGCGCGTGCAGGCACACGACGACCCGGAGGCGTTCGCCGCGATCGTCGGGCGCTGGCAGGGTCCGATCCGCAACCTTTGCCTGCGCATGACCGGTGACCTGCACCGCGCCGAGGATCTCGCGCAGGAAACCTTTGCCCGGCTCCACGCGCGGCGGCGCGAGTGGCAACCCACGGCCAAGCTCTCAACCTACCTCTGGCGCATAGCGCTTAACCTTTGCCACGATGAGAACCGTCGCCGCACCCGCCACGGCGAAGTGCCTCTGGAGATCGGCGCGGATGGCGAGCACGCGCCGTGCATCAGCGTCTTCCACCCTACGCCGCATGAGGAACTGGAAACCGCGGAGCGCGCCGACCAGGTGAGCGCGGCGTTGCAGCGCGTGACCGAGCCGTTCCGCACCGTGCTCGTGCTACGACACTACGAGGGTCTCAAGTTTCGTGAAATCGCCGACGTGCTCGGCGTGCCCGAGGGAACCGTGAAGTCCCGCATGGTCGAGGGCCTAAGCCAGCTCACGCGTCTGCTGCAACCGGCCTTGAACAATTCTCCCGCCGCAAACGCCCCGGCACCGGCGATAGCGGCCTGGCAACCACGTCCGCAAACCAAAGCCCGCCTATGAACCACCCGACCCACGAAGACCTAGTCGCCCACCTTTACGGCGAACTGCCACCTGAGCAGCAGGCTGAAATCACCGCGCATCTCAATGCATGTGCGGATTGTCGCCAACTCGCGACTAATTGGCACAAGACAATGAGGGAACTAGACGCGTGGAAACTTCCCGCGCCGTTGCCGTCGCGTTCGCGCGCGCCGCAAACCGCGGTTTACGCGCCATTCCTTAAGTGGGCCATCGCCGCCTGCTTGGCGGTGGGCTTCGGCTTCCTCGGCGGCCGGCTGTCCGCGCCCGCGCCGGACACGATCGCTGTGCGCGCGGAGTTCGCCGCCGATTTGCGAAAGCTCGCGGTGGCGCTCGAAACTCAACGCACCGAAGACCGCCTCGCGTTGACCCAGATTCTCCAAACCATGCAAGGACAACGCGCCGAAGACTACGCCACCCTGCGCCGCGAGTTGGAAACCCTGGCGGTGAACACCGAAGACGGCTTGTCAACCGTCGTGCAACTCGCCGCCGCCACCGAACCAAACGCACGCTGAACCCGTTCAATCTCCGAAACTGCACCCCACAAATCCACCACGGCTCCCGCTCATGAAAGCAACCACACTCCAACTCCTCACGCTTGTCACCGTCGCCGCGCCTCTGCTCGCGCAGGAACCGCCGCGTCCCGTTGGACCACCGCCCGGCGCCTCCGAACGCAAAGGCGAAAGCCGGTCGGGCTTCTCCACGGGTGGCGGCGGTGCCGGTGGCAGCGGCGGCTCGCGCAGCGGCGGGTTCGGTGGCGGTTCGGCGGGCGGCTTCGGAGGCAATGACCACAGCCGCGAGATGATGATGTTCGACATGGGCCGCGCCCGCGCCCTCAAACCCATCATCGCCAGCACCCGGCCGCTCGACCCCAAAGATCGCGCCGCCGCCGAGGAAGACCTCGCCATCATGGCGCGCCTGCTTGAGAAGGACCTCGACCGCGCCAGCGGCAGCGGCCAGCCCAACGCCATGGGCATTGCTCTTACTTGGGTCGATGGCCGCGGCTCCTCCGCCCTGCTACTCGACGGTCACGGGGCTGTCTTCACATTGCACACGCGCCTGCCGCTCACCCCGCAGCCCGGCCGGCCCGCGGAGAATGGCAAGCCAGCCACCACGCCGGAATCCCCGTGGGAACGCACGCAACGCGAGCTCTTCGGCCCGGGTGGCGGTGCGGGCCCACGCGATCAGCGCCCCGGCGGAATGCCCGGCGTTGGCGCGGGCCATCCGCAGAACACGCCCGCGTTTGACACCAGCCGCGTCGAAGCTCTCAAGAAATCACTCCTCGAAACCCTCAAGCACGCCAGCCAGATCCGCGCACTCAAGAGCGATGAACAGGTGACCGTCGTGGTGCAAAGCATGAGCGGGAACAACAGCTTTGGTGGCCCAGCGATGGGAGGACACAGCTATTCCGAAACCCGCACCACCGTCAGCACGCGCGTCAACGGCGAGCCTCCGAAAGTGGAAACGCGCACGAGCCGCGACGGTGGCCCGATCGGCGAATCCCGCTCCGCCACGCTCACGCTCCGGGCGAAGAAATCTGACTGTGAGGACTTCGCGAAAGGGAAGCTCACCGCGGACCAGTTCGCGAAAAAGGCCTTGGTCAATCTGCAATGAACCGCGAGCTAGCGGACTAGGATTAGGCTCAAGTTCACGAGCAGGAGGACGGTGCTAGTCGCTTGCTGCTCATTGTCCCAAGACGAATCCTGATGCTTCTTTTGGCCCTACCGCTTCTGCCCTTTATCTGTGATGACCTTGGGCGTAAGTGCTGACGTGGGCACGATCTTCTTCTCCGCGCCATCCACACTCCAAGCGAGCTTCGCCACGGCGAAGCCGCTGTTCTCGTAATACTCCATCACCACGTCGTAGCTCTGGCCGGCTTCGAGCTTCAGTTCGCCCTTGTACTCGGTCGCGCCTTGATCCACCCAAGCGTCCACGAGCTTCTGGCCATTGACCCACAGCCGCACGCCATCGTCGGCCTCAGCGATGAAGGTGTAAGTGCCGGACTTCTCCGCCTTCACCTGCCCGGTCCAACGCACGCAGAAATCGTCGTCGGCGCCCACGCGCACGCCTGGCCCGCCGTCGCCCCAGTCGAAGGCAATCTCCTTGTCCAAGCGCAGCAACGGCTTGCCCGCGAAGTCCCGGCCTTTGAAATAGTGGCCCACGAGGCCACGCGTGTCTGGCGGAAGCTTGGCCACATCGAGTTCGTCGGGCGGCGCGAGTTCCTTGGGGGTAAGGCGAAAGCTGGGAATGAGTTGCTTTAAAGTTGAGGGCCCGCTCCACATGAGCTTGGCCGCCGCGCCGCCGCCGTTCTCATACATCTCCATCACGATGTCGTAGCGCTTGCCGTCCTCCATCATGATTTCCGGGCTCTTGTCCTCTGAGGGCGCGTGGTCGGTCCAATTGTCAATGAGCAGCTTGCCATCCACCCACAGCCGCACCCCATCGTCCGACTCGGTGGTAAAAGTGAACCTTCCCGTGGCGGGTGACTGCACCGTGCCACTCCAGCGCACGCTGAACTGGTCGGCCGGCAAGCCGTCACCAGGTGTTTCTGGCCAGTCAAAATTGACCTGCGCGTCCACCCGCTTGAGCGCAGGCGGACCGGTGAGCGTCAGGTTCTTGAAATATTGGCCGAGCAAGCCAGTCTTGGTTACATTTTGAGCCTGAGCTCCCGGTCGCGCCAGCAAGGCGGCAAGCACTACAGTGAACGCAATGCGATTCATAACTTGTGACCCAGACGCTACCGAGACGCACGGCACGTGGCAATCTGCGACGGTTATGCGGACTTGCCTTCGATCCGGCAGGTATGAAATCTCCTCCCACTCATGAAATCGTTGCTTGGCCTCGCAGTACTCACGACGGGTTTGCTTTCCACCACCTCCGCCGCGCCTGTCCCGCTCTTTGACGGCAAATCCCTCGCCGGGTGGGAGGGCGAGACGAACAAAGTCTGGCGCGTCCGCGAGGGCGTCATTGTTGGCGGGTCGCTGGAGGGGAATCCGCGCAATGAGTTCCTCGCCACGCGCAAGAGCTACAAGAATTTCCACCTCCGCTTCGAATACAAGCTGGTCGGCACGCAGGGCTTTGTGAACGGCGGCGTGCAGTTCCGCAGCAAGCGCATCCCGAATCCGCCGAACGAAATGTCGGGTTACCAAGCGGACATCGGCGCGGGCTTCTCGGGCTGCCTTTACGATGAGTCCCGGCGGAACAAAGTCCTCGCACAGGCGGACACGAACTTCGTGGCGCGGCTCGAAAAGCCCGGCGAATGGAACAGCTACGAGGTCGTGGCCAGCGGCGCGCAAATCCTTCTCTTCATCAACGGTCAGCGCACCGCCATCTGGGTCGAGTCGGAGAAAGGCATCGAGGACGCCGGCGTCATCGCGCTGCAAATCCATGGGAACTGCAAGGCGGAGATTTCCTTCCGCAATCTCACGATTGATGAGTTGCCGGCTTCGGCCATCCCGCCCGAGGCGGAGATTCTCAGCCGGTTCGGCACCGCGCAGCCGGGCGTGCCAGTCGGACCGTTTGCGGACGGCAAATTCGCGCTGGGCGCAAATGAAGTCGTCGTGTTCGTCGGGCAGGAGAACTTCGTGCGCGAGTCGAAGGCGGGTGAACTCGAGGCGCTGCTGGCGTCGGCCTTCGCCGCGAAAGCCCCGCGCTTCCGCTCAATGGCATGGGAGGCGGACACGGTTTACGAGCAGTGGCGCGACTTGAACTTCGGCTCGTGGGCGCGGCAGCTCGAAGCGGCGGGCGCGACCATCGTGGTGGCGCAGTTCGGGCAGATGGAGGCGCTCGACGGCGTGGCGCGGCTGCCGGAGTTCACGGCGGCGTATCACCGGCTGCTGGACCAGTTCGCGACGCGCACGCGCAAGGTGGTGCTGGTCTCGCCGGTGCCGTTTGAGAAGCCGCTCGCGTCGCACGCGCCGGATCTGACGAAGCGCAACGGCGACGTGCGGGCCTACGCGGACGCGGTGCGCGACATCGCCAAGCAGCGCGGGGCGGTTTTCGTGGATGTGTTCACGCCGCTCGCTGTCCGCGCGCCTGGCCAGCGACTCACCGAAGACGGGATTCACCATACGAGCGACGGGTTGCGGGAGTTCGCCTCGCTAGCGGCGCGGCAGCTCGGGGCAGAGGCGAAATTGTCCGCCGAGTTGGAACCGCTGCGCGCCGCTATCTTGCGAAAGAACCAGCTGTGGTTTGACGCGTGGCGGCCGGCGAACTGGTCGTTCGTCTATGGCGACCGCGTCAACCAGATGTTCGGCAAGGCCGGCGGCTCGGAGCCGTCGCTGAAGGAATCGTTTGAGCGCCAGCGCCCGCTGGTGAACGCGGCGGACGCGCGGATTCACGCGCTCGCCAAAGGAGCGGCACCCCACCCCTCACCCGCCCTTCGGGCACCCTCTCCCCTCCTCGGAGGAGGGGAGAGGGATGGGGTGAGGGGTAGTCTCCCGGATGCAAAGGCACCTGCTCCGGCACTTTCCCCCGAGGAACAACTCGCGACCTTCACCGTTGCCGCGGGCTACCAAGTAAACCTCTTTGCCTCTGAGCGCGACGGTGTGGTGAAGCCGACCCAATTCGCGTGGGACGAGAAAGGCCGTCTCTTCGTGGCCTGCTCGCCCACGTATCCGCAGACGCTCGCGAGCGCGCCACCCGCCGACTACATCCTTGTGTTGGAAGACACTGACGGCGACGGCAAGGCGGACAAGTCGTGGCGTTTCGCCGAGGGACTAACGATGGTGCAGGGCGTCGAGCCCGGCGCAGGCGGCCTCTACGTTTGCGACTTTGACCAGCTCCTCCACCTGCGCGACACGAATGGCGACGGCAAGGCGGACCAACGCAAAATTATCTACGGCGGCTTCGGCGTCGGCGACACGCACCAACTCATCAACAGCATCTGCCACGGGCCGGACGGCAGCCTGTGGTTTTCGCAAGGGCTGCACGCATTCTCGCGCGTCGAGACGCCGTGGGGCATCGCGCGGCTGGACCGCGCGGCGGTGTGGCGCTTGAACCCCCGCACGCTGCGGCTGGAGGGTTTCTTCGGCGGCGGCATGGCGGGCGCAAACTGCTGGGGCGTGGCCTTCGACGACTTCAACCAGGTCTTCCACAAGTCCGGCGACCGTCCGCACGGCTACTGGAGCGTGCCCGGCTTGGTGCGCGGCGCGAGTCCCAGCGGCAGCAGCGTGGCGACGGAAGCAAACTCCGCGTATCGCAACTCACCCGAGCAATACCATTCCGTCGGCCCCCTTTTCGACACGTCGCCGAAGACCACTTCGCTCGACATCGTCGGCACGCGCGCGCTGCCGGATGACGTTCAAGGTGCGGCGCTCATTGGCGGTTACTTTGGCGCGGTGGTCGAGCTGCACAAGTTCGAGGACGCCGGCTCGGGCTTCAAGACCACGCAGCTGCCCAAGCTGCTCAAGTCGTCGAACGCCGCGTTTCGCCCGGTGGACGTGAGCGTCGGCCCGGACGGCGCAATGTATGCGGCGGACTGGTTTAACCCCATCATCGGCCACTATCAGGCCAGCTACGCCGACCCGCGCCGCGACAAAGCCCACGGCCGCATCTGGCGCATCACCGCGAAGGACCGCCCGACCGTTAAACAGCCGAACCTGGCCGCGATGAAGCCCGCCGAACTGCTCGGACAACTCAAGTCGCCTGAGCGCTGGACGCGCTACCAAGCCAAGCGCCTGCTCTTTGACAAGCCGGCGAATGAAGTGCTGAAGGCGGCGGATGAGTTCGTGGCGAAGCTTCCGTCGGCGACGCCCGCCGACGAGCGCGTGTTGCTCGAGGTCATTGGCATCTTCGAGGCGCACGAGTCGCCGCGCCCGGCGTTGCTTGCGAAGTTGCTCGCTGCAAAGGACGCCCGCGTCCGCGCCTACGGAGCGCGCGTGGCCGGGATGTGGGCGGACCGCTTGCCAAACAACGCGCTTCTGCTGACCGAGTGCGCGAAGGACGAGAACGCCCGCGTGCGCTTGGAGGCGGTCGTGGCCGCGAGCTACCTCGCTGGCCCGAGCGCGGCCAGCGTGGCGCTCACGGCGTTGGACAAGCCGACGGACAAGTTTCTCGACTACGCGCTGCGCCAGAGCACGCGCGCGACGCAGTTGGCGTGGGCGAAGCCGTTCGCGGCCGGCCAGCTCCAGCTCGCGAGCGCCGCGCAAGGCGAATACTTGCGGAAGCTCCTCAGCGCCGCGCCAAAGACGGCGTCGCCGGGCGAACAGCTTTACGAGATGGCCTGCCTGCCGTGCCACCAGCCTGAGGGCAAAGGATTGCCCGGCGTTTATCCGCCGCTGGCCGGCAGCGACTGGGTGCGCGGCGACAAGGCCCGCATCATCAAGGTGATTCTCCACGGCCTCACCGGCCCCGTGACCGTCGCGGGCCAGAACTTCGGCCACTTGCCCAGCTCCGTCCCCATGCCGGCACTCGGCGGCCTGACCGACGAGCAAATCGCCGACGTGCTGACCTTCGTGCGCGCGAGCTACGGCCAGCAGGCGTCACCGGTGACAGCGGCAGAGGTGAAGTCCGTTCGCGATGCAAACGCCAAACGCGAACAGCCATGGACTGCGGCGGAGTTGAAGTAACTCGACATTCCATGTCGAGCGGTTGCGCGCGCGGCGGGCGAGCGGGACTAGAGCGAGCAACCAAAAGCGACAAGCAATGTCGCACTTGGATTACAACTCTGACTCGTCCTCGGCCTTGAGCGTGGTGACTTGCGAGGCGCCTTCGAGGGAGTTCACTTCGTTTATTAGCTCATCCACGCGGTTGGGATCGCGTAGCAGCAAACGGAAAGAGAAGTCCGCGCCTTCGTAGCCGGTGTGCGTGCGCTGGCTGGCGAGGTGGACCTTGCGCGAGTGACGGTTTAGCAGGTGGCTTAATTCCATCAATTCACCGGGCGAGCGCGCCCAGTGCAGGTTAAGGATCAGGTCATAGCGATGCCGTGCACCAAAGTTGGTGAACCACAGATAGACCATCAGCCCGAAGACGATCAGCGCACCAACGACTGTGGTGGAAAACTTTTGCGTGCCGCAACCCATGCCGATGAAGATGGACGTGAGGACGAAGGTGGTGTCGAGCGTGTCGCGCAGGATGTTACGAAAGCGGACAATGGCAAACACAGCCATCATGCCGAAAGCGGTGACGATATTGTTCGAGAGCACGGTCATCACCAGCGATACGATGACAGGCGTGACCACGAGCGCGTTCACAAAGGAACGCGAATAACTCAGGCCCGCGTGGGTAAGCATGTAGGTCCACGCCAGCGTCTGGCCAAGAATGAAGGAGAGTAACAAGCCGAGGACGACGGCGGGGATATTTGGCGGAGCCAGCGAAGTGTCACCTTGGAAAAAAATCCACTCGTTCATGCGGGTTAAATGTTTGGGTTAGGTCTGGGAAGAAATATTGAGAACAAGAGCTTGAATTACGAGAAAAAAACCTGTGGCGGCGCACTTTCCTGATGAATTTGTTTTTTGATCGGTGCTTACCGCTGATACAGCGGGATGTAGTGATAAGGCATCGCTAAAATCATCGTATAAACCGCCGTGCAGAAAGTTGGGCCCACGCCTCCACGGCCGCGAGCCTCCCAGTATGCCAGGTCGCCTTGCTTAACAACCTGTGACAGCAAGATGTTCTTGGTCTTTGGATACCATTTCTGCCAGGTATCACCGCCAATCATATATTGGGCGCAGGCGGCGTAAAAATTCCCATAGGTGAACCACTCGTGATCCTCGCGAAGATTGTCGAATAGATAAGCAGAACCCTTCTTCACCATTGGGTCGTCGTAGAGTCCGCAGACTTGCAGGGAGTAAATCGCAGCCGCTGTGCGCGCGAAGCCCGGGTCACGATTGGGCTGGTAGCAAAAACCGCCGGTGCGCTCGTCTTGGCAGCGCTTCACGTAAAGGACCGCCTCATCAATGGTACGCTGCGGGACTTCCAACCCGCCGTTCTTCGCCGCGCGGATGGCCACCAGCGAGAGTACCGTAACGGATATATCGGCGTCCTTTGCGATTGGCCGGTAGCGCCAGCCACCCTCGTGACCTGGCTCGCTGGCCTGCGCGCTGATGATGACTTTCACAGCCTTGGTGAGCTTGGGCAGCATGAGCGGAGACTTGGTCTGCCCGTATAGCTCCGCAAGCGCAATGGTAGCGATGCCATGCGAATACATGTATTGGCCGTCGCTCCGCATGTTGTAAAGGCCGTCAGGTCCGATGGAATCGAGGAGGTAATTCATCCCTGCCGTGACGTTCTGACCGAACTCGCCCTCCCCAGGAAGATGGCCGGCGGCCTGAAAGGCCATTAACGTATAGCCGGTCATGGCGACCTGCCGGCGCTGTTCATCGCCGCTGAAACCCCACGCGCCGGAGGGTTGCTGCTTCGAGGCGAGATACTTGAGCCCGCCCTTAATCACAGCCTCAGTCTTGGCATCCACGATCACCGTGTCCTTGGGTCGCGCGGCGGAGCCGGGCGCGCCGGCAGCAAGGGCGGAGAAAGTGAATGCACCGCAGTAGAGCGCAACAACAATGGCGGAGAGCAACGATTTCACAATGCAATAACCCAGTAGCCGACGCTGTAAGGTTCACGAAAAATTCATGCGAAGGCGACGGAAAATGAAATGCGTCGGTCAGTGACACCGCCGATCGAAGCTAAGAAAACTGTGGGTTCCTGTCACACGGATCGCGGGTCACTTGCGTTTGGGGACTAGGCCTTCATAATCACACCCACGTTGCGCATGAGTAAAATTAACTTCGCCATCATCGGCACCGGCGGCATCACGCTCCAAAACCACCTGCCCGGCCTCGCGCTTTGCCGGGACGTAAAGGTTCACGCACTGTGCGATGCGAATCCGACCACGCTCGAAACCGCCCGCCAACAGACCGGTGCGCCCGTTACCTCGACGAACTGGGAAGACATCGTCAAGCGCGATGACATCCATGCGCTCATTATCGCGACACCGAACGCGTTTCACCCGCCCGTGGCCATCGCCGCTGCGCGCACGGGCAAACACATCCTGTGCGAGAAGCCGCTCGCGCTCAATGCCGCCGACGCGCACGCGATGGCCGACGCCGCAGACCAGGCGAAGGTCCGCCACATGACCGCATTTACCTACCGTTTCGTCCCGGCGATGCGTTACCTAAAACATCTCGTGGACCAAGGCGAATTGGGCCGGCCATACCACTACCGCTCGTGCCGCCTCCAAGACTGGGGCACGCGCAACGTCGGCTGGCGGCAGCGGAAGCAGTTGGCGGGCACAGGCGAGATCGGCGACATGCTTTCGCATCGCATTGACTTCGCGCACCATCTCATCGGCCCGATGGCGCGGCTGGTGGCGAATTTAAAAAACCTTACGCCGATGCGCGACGGCGCGCCGAACGACACGGACGACTGGGTGGCAATCCTCTCCGAGTTTAAATGTGGCGCGAGCGGCGTGCTGGAGAGTTCGAAGCTCGCCAGTGGCACGAACGAAAGTTGGCGCAGTCCTGACCGCGTGGAAATCAACGGCAGCGAGAGCAGCTTCAGCTTCACCACGGGCTCTTGGAACGAACTGCAACACGGTAAAACCGGCGGCCCAGGATTGAAGCCGGTCACGATTCCGCGTGAGTTTTACACTTGGCCCGGCTCGCCGCGCGACCCAAGCGCAGGCGATCCGCTAGTGAGCTTCCGTTACGACCAAGCAGTCGAATTTGTAAACGCCATTCGCGAGCAGCGCTCGTGTAGCGTGACCTTCCACGATGGCGCACGAATGCAGGACGTGACGGATGCGGCATTACGATCCGCTGAGACACGGCAGTGGGTAGAGTTGGCATGAGCACGCGGCGAGGGTAACTGAATTTAGGATATCCATTGCTCAAGGCCTACGGGCATAATTTGGATAATTTTGACCTGATCTTGTCTTAACACAGCTCCCGCTCGCCGTTCATTTGACCCTAGTTCAACCGCGGCAACCACTAACACATTCGCCAACTCCCAAGCCGGTCATTGCCGCGCCCGCGCGGCCCACGTCAATTTTTACCCGCTTGCGGCTTGCCTTCGCCTACATTCCCGGCAGACATTTCATGGCGCAATTGTCATCTGGCGACCATCCAGCGCGATGAACGCGGAACGAAACGGCTTTTGATTATGGAACTGACACGCACTGCTTACGGCACTTGGAGCGGGGGCCGTTACATGCACTTCGGCGAGGCGCTCAGCGAGGAGCGTTACCTGAGCTGCATCCGGCACGCCTATGAGAAGGGCATTCGCACTTTCATGACGGCGGACGTTTACAGCAACGGCGAGGCCGACACGATGCTGGGCCGCGCGTTGCAAGGCGTTTCCCGCGACAACTACTGCCTCATCGGCATCATCGGCCACGACATTTACCCCGGCAAACGCGATGGCGCAAAAGGCTTCCTCCGCTTTACCGACCCGCGCCTACGCAAGCCCGACCAATACGCCGGTTACCTCCGAATGGCCGCTGAAAAGTCGCTCGAGCGCATTGGCACCAATCGCTTCGACGCGCTGTTCCTGCACAATCCCGACTCCATCGGGTACTCGAACGATGCAGCATGGAAAGGCATGGAGGCGCTCAAAACCGCCAAGCTCACCAGCCGCCTCGGTATCGCGCCGGGGCCGGCAAACGGTTTCTCCCTCGATATCATCCAGTGCTTCGAGCGCTTCCGTGGGCTGGTGGACGAAGCGATGATCATTCTTGGCCCAATGGAGCCCTGGCCCGGCGGCTACGTGCTTCCCGCCGCGGAGAAAAATGGCGTCAAGCTCATCGCGCGCGTGGTGGATTACGGCGGGTTGTTCCACGACGACGTAAAGCCCGGCCACACTTTTGGCCACGGCGACCACCGCACGTTTCGGCCGGCCGGCTGGGTCGAGGCGGGCAATGCAAAGATCGAGCAAATGCGACCCATCGCCCAGAAATACGGACTTTCCCTGCTGCAACTAGCCTGCCTCTGGACGCTTGCGCAAAAGGCGGTAAAAAGCGTCATTCCCACGCATATCCAAGAGGTTGGCGCGAACAACAAACCGATCGAAGCGAAGATTAGCGAGCTGGCCACGCTGCCAGAGATCAGCCTGACCGCCGATGAAATCGAAACCATTCGCCGCATCGGCGACAACAAGGGCTGCATGAACCTCAAGGGCGCGCACCCTGAATTCCTAGGCGAAGCCCAGCCCGACCAATGGCCGCTGACGCCCGAGTTGGAAGCCGTTGCTCGGCGATGGGGCGTGGACCCCAAGCGAGACCTGACTTACGCCCACGCGGCTTGAGTCAACAGAGTGCAGTCGCAGCGTAAAGCGCTTGGAGCCGCTCTGGGTTTTGGACTTAGGTGCTGGGCCTTGGTTGTTGCCCAAAATTGAATGCACTCGGCCGCCTGCCAGTCACTTTCCCTCATCACTAACCCCCAATCCACACCTATGAAACTTCGTTCCCTGTTTGCCGCAACCGCCGCCCTGGCCCTCGCGACCGCGAGCACCGAGGCGGCCGCCAAGAAGCTCCTCGTTATCACGCAATCCAAGGGCTTCATGCACAACCCCGTCAAACGCCCCGCGCCCGACCAGCTCTGCCTCGTCGAGCAACAGTTGAAGGAACTGGGCGAGCAATCCGGCGTCTTCACGACCGCGAATTCACAAGACTCCATCACCGCGCTCACGAAGGAAAACCTCGCCAAGTTCGACGGCGTGTTCTTCTACACCACCGGCATCCTCGTGCCAACGGGTGGGCCGCGCGAAGCGCTCACGGACTTTGTGAAGTCGGGCAAGGCTTTCATGGGCGCGCACAGCGCCACCGACACCTTCCACGGCGGCAAGGACGCCTTCACCGAATACGTGCAAATGGTCAACGGCAGTTTTGCCGGACATCCGTGGGGTAGCGGCACGCTCTGCACGTTCGTGAACCACGAGCCGAAGCACCCAGTCGTGGCCATGTTCAGCCCGGAGTTCCAGTGGAAAGACGAGATCTACCAATACAACAACTACAATCCCCAGTCTGTGCGCGTTCTTTTCAGCCTCGACATGAGCAAGACAAACCCAAAGCGCCCTTACCTGGTGCCGGTTTGTTGGGTGCGCGAGTTCGGCTCCGGCCGGCTCTTCTACACGAACCTTGGCCACAACGACGCGACTTGGAAGGACGCGAAGTTTCACGAGCACCTGCTGGCCGGCTTCAAGTGGGCGTTTAAGCTAATTGACGGCCCGGCGACCCCGAACCCGGACGTGCAAGCGGCGCACCACAACCACTCCGTCGTCGCTTTCGCTGCCGCGCTCGTGGGCAAGGACGCCAGCGCCTACGTCGCCAAGGCCAAGTCGAATCCCCAGTGGCTCGCCGACGTGACCGCCGCCGCGAACAATGTGAGCAAAGCTCAGGACGCCGTCGGAGCCGTGCGCGACCCCGACGCGAAGAAGACCAAGCCCGAGGAGCTCGACGCCCAGAAAGCCGCCGCGAAGACCAAGCGCGCGGAATTGCAGGCAAAGTTCGAGGAAGAGAAGAAAAAGCTCGCCGCCGCGCTGGAGAAGTAACTGTCCGCCTTCACTCCGATACTCCGCCACTCCATTATCCCGGTGAAATCAATCCTGACCCTCCTCGCCGCGCTGACCCTCACCGCCATCGCCGGTGATTCAGCCCACTGGTGGCGTGGCAATCTGCACTCGCATTCCTACTGGAGCGACGGGGATGACTTTCCTGAGAGCATCGCCGAGCTTTACAAGACCAACGGCTACCATTTCCTTGCGTTTACCGACCACAACACGCTGCACCTCACCAACAAGTGGGTGAACACCGAGACGGGCAAGAGCGCAAAAGTCGCCTTTTCGAAATACGCTGCGCGCTGGCCGAAGGAGTGGCTGGAGACGCGCGAGGGCAAGGATGGCAAGACCGAGGTGCGGCTGAAGTTCTTGGCCGAGTATCGCGGCAAATTTGAAGAGCCAGATCGATTTCTCATCCTGCAAAGCGAGGAGATCACCGACCGCTGGAAGACCGCGCCCATCCACATGAACGCCCACAACCTGCGCGAGGTGATCAAGCCGCGGGGCGGCGACAGCGTGACGCAGACAATCTCTAACAACGTCGCCGCCGTGCTGGAGCAGCGTCAGCGTACCGGCCAGCCCATATTCCTGCACGTTAACCACCCGAACTTCGGCTCCGCCATCACGCCCGAGGAGCTGTTGCAGGTGCGCGACGCCCGGTTCTTCGAGCTGTTCAACGGCCACCCGACCGTCTGGAACAACGGCAACTCCACCAACCGCACGCCCAGCATGGACCGCCTGTGGGACATCGTGCTCACCCGCCGCCTCGCCGAGTTGAAGTATCCGGTCATGTATGGCCTCGGCACCGATGACGGCCACAACTACCACACCAACCGGGTCGGGGCGAGCAACCCGCTGCGCGGCTGGGTCTGGGTTCGCTCGGCCAAGCTCACGCCTGAAAGCCTCATCGCCGCGCTTGAAGCCGGGGACTTTTACTCCAGCTCCGGCGTGAAGCTCCGCGAGCTGCGCCAGGACGCAAAGGGCATCAGCCTCGAAATCGAGGCCCAGCCCGGCGTGACCTACACCACCCAATTCATCGGCACGCGGCGCGGCTACGACGCCCGCAACGAGCCGGTGCGCAACGCCGCCGGCGACGCGCTCCGCGTTTCGCACACTTACAGCAAGGATGTTGGCGCGGTGCTCGCCGAGGTGAAGGGGGCCAAGGCCAGCTACACGCCCAAGGGCGACGAAATCTACGTCCGCGCGAAGATCATCTCCTCGAAACCGCATCCGAATCCACCCCAGACGGGCGATGTAGAAATCGCTTGGACGCAGCCCATCGTACCGACTGCGCAATAGCGCGCATTCCTTAACGGGCCGGAGAATTTACAGGCTCAGAATCCTCCTCCGGCCGCTTACGCCGCAGCAGGCCCGCGACCGCCGCCGCGAGGGCTAGCCCCACCAACACCTTGCCAATGGGATCCATTAGCAGCTGGAAAAGCAACTCCTGCGACGCCGTCGCGATGGCTTCCGGCCGGTGCAAATCCCGCTCCTTCGCCCCGCCCGCGATCAACGCCGCCTTCTGCCATTCCCAACCGCGCTGCAGCCAGCCGGGGTTGAGCACGCGACTGTAAAACGCTGTGAACGCGCCGTTGAGGAACGCCGCCACCGCACAAGCCACCAGCGCTGACTCGAACCCCTCGGCAAAGTTGATCCAGCCGTCCTGCCGCCCACGCCGCGCCCGAACCGCCAGCCAAATGCCCGCTACCGTCAGCACTAAAGCAACCTTTTTGCCGTGCTGCGCATTAGTGAAGTCGCGCTCGTGCCAACCGAGTTGCCACGCCAGTAAAGTCCACGCTGCTAACCCGAGAGCCGTGAGCACACCAAAACCAATTTCTGACTTAAACCGCATCATCAACGTTATAATAACCCGCCCCACCGAGCCGGCAAAGCGACATTCGCTGTGAACACGATTAGCGATCCTAGGCATCGCTAACGTGCCAAAATTGCAGAGCTTGGTTGACTCCGCTACTTCTTCGCTTTCACACCGAGCGCCAGTAGGCCGTCCAACTCACACGGTAAAACGGCTAGGTTCGGGAACAGCTTCTTAAGCGCGGGGGTGGTACGGGCTGTTATCTCGACCTCTCGCTCGCCAACCTTTGCCTTGCCAATCAAGCGGAATGGAATGATCGATCCGGGCACGGCGGTGTCGGGTAGCGTCACCTTGAGTGTGCTGTTGACAGCTTTTTCCTTGATCACTTCTTCGAGGAGGGACACGCCGTCCAACCCAGCGACGGTCAGAGTGATGGGGCCGGTGAAGTCGCGGCGCGTAACGTTTACTTTGAGGGTGAAACTGCCACCGGGCGCGGCTTCGACTTTGTCCACTTCGGTCGCCAGCGTAAAGCCAGGCGACACTAATTCGACTTCAACACGATATGCGTGCTGCGGGCCTCCGCGACGAATGAGTTCATCCACAACGAGAAAGTAAGTGCCGTCGGCGGGTATTGTATTTGTAACCGCGCCTTCGCCCGCGTCGTTCGGTGAAGAATTGGCGATGGCGGCACCCTTTGCATCGCGAAGTTGTAGAATTACTTCACTAGCGGAGCCGAGACTGCGGGTTTGCGCCGTGAAGAGAACGCGCTGGTTCTTCTTTGCGTCAAATCTCCAGAAGTCGCGTTCTTGGGGCTTGAGGAAGCGCCCATTCAACCCGGCGGGTGGATTGAAGGGTGTGGCGGTCTCGGCGGTTTGGTTAAGCTCAGTTTCAGAAAGCTCCGGCAAGGCAGTTACGCGGGCGGCAACGAAAGCGGTGTTTTTTCCGCCAGGAGTTTTCACCGTCAGTGGCAGGTGCGTCGCTCCGGCGGGCGCGGTAGTGGCAATGGGCTTGAGTTTGTCTACCTGCGGACCAACGAAGTCGAAGGTGGCAGACTTGCCCGCCTGAACAGCGGCCGGAAACGGCAGGCTGACGAGCGGAAAATCGCCTATGCGGAGGCGAAAGCGATATTCCGGGCCGCCAACGTAGTTGATATCGCGCACTTCGAGAAAGTAATCACCGGCCGCCACAAAGTTGTAAGCAAACCGACAGTCACCATTGAGGCCGGACTCGTCATCGCAAAATGCCAACTCGCGCCCGCGTGGGTCCAACAAACGCAGCACCGGGTCAAGCTTCGAGCCGAGCCGCTGTGCGAAAACTTCAAATGCGAGGCGGTCACCCTTCTTCACTGTGAGGCGGTAGAACTTATAGCCGAGCGACACCGTTAGCCCATCCACAGCCACGGGCCATGCGAGGCGCTGCGCGTTGGCGAGGCTGGTGTTCGGGCCAGCGTCAGCCACGCTGGGCAGGTCATCCACCATTAACAAAAACGGCGCGGAAAGGCCGCCCACCGAGGCTACGCGCACCGCATGGATGCCAACGGGTGCAGCGGCAGGAAGGGAAACTTGAAACCGCGCCGCGCCCGCGTTGGTGGCGACAGCGGTAAGCACCTTTGCTTGCACGCCCGTCCAAAGATTCGTCGCGCCGACCAGGTTGGCTCCGTGAAAAGTTACTTCCTCCATCTTGCCGGGTGCGAGTGCGCCGGGTGTGGTGTGGGTGAAACTTGGGCTTTGAGCAAAAGCGGTGCTGAACGTCGTGCAGGTGACAAAGGCGAATCCCCAAGAGCGACCACGCAGAAGCACTTGGGAGCCGAAGAGCCGGCAGGTCATGCGAGACCAGATTGGAAAGGCCCACGGCATGGGAACTAAACGGTCTGGTGAAAGCGATCGTGCCCGGCGGTGATGGCTTGAAGCACTTTGTTCCGCTGGGCTTTCGCTGCCTCTGCAAGTTTGCTTTGGTCCAAGAAGAATTTTCCCTGTGTAGCGGGAAGCTTACGTACCGCCACAAAGATTTTCTGCATCACGCTCATGGATTTAAGCTAAGCAACGACTCAGCGAGGATCAAGGCTGGCAGCATACGAGGCTGTTTTGATGCATCGGCCGGTGGCGATGGCGTCAGGCGGCCGTCCACGGCGGCGGCTGTGTGTGAGGGTTGATGCCCAACAGGTGATTGCTCATTGCAACGAGACGTTGCGTCGCCGTCAGCAAGTTCGCAAGCTGACGGCGGCAATCACATGAGCGATTCCGCCCCAGTCGAAATCCTGCCCACGCACACGCCCGCGCTCTTCGCGACGGCAGTGCGGCGCACGGCGGAATTGCTCCGCGCCGGCGAAGTGGTGGCATTGCCCACAGAGACGGTCTATGGACTCGCAGCTAACGCGCTTGACCCGCGGGCCGTTGCGAAGATTTTTTCGCTCAAGGGCCGGCCAGCACAAAATCCCGTCATCGTCCATGTGGACGGGCTGGAGATGGGGCGGCGATGCGTAGGGGAGTGGCCCTTGACGGCGGAGCTTCTAGCGGGCGCATTCTGGCCGGGGCCGCTGACCCTCGTGTTACCTCGTGCGGCGGGGATTCCCGACTCGGTCACGGCCGGCGGCGATACCGTGGGCGTGCGCTGGCCGCAGCATCCATTCATGCGTGAGGTTATTCGCGCGTGTGGCTTCCCACTGGCCGCACCGAGCGCGAACTTGTCCAACCAGATTTCCCCCACCAATGCCGAACACGTCCGCAAGCAACTTGGCGACCAACTGCAGCTCATCGTGGACGGCGGCGACTCAAATGTGGGCATTGAAAGCACGGTAGTGGATTTGACAACAAACCCGCCACGCGTGCTGCGGCCAGGAATGGTGCACCACGAATCACTCGCGGCCGCGCTAGGTGGAGAGATCGAAGATGGAAGATCGGTGGTTAGGGAGGGCGCGCTGCGCAGCCCGGGGTTGTTGCCGAAGCATTACTCACCCCAAGCTCGCTTATTGGTGCTGGCTTGGCGGGATGAAGCGGAGTTGAAGGCGCAACTTGCACAGCTTGGCTTGCCCCCAAAGCACGCGTGGGTGCTGGCGCATTCCCATGTGCCTCTCGGCGACGATTTCGGGGCGGTATCAGTGATCCCGCACGACGCGGAGGCCTACGCGCGGGCGCTCTACGGTGAACTACATCGCTGCGATGAGCAGGGCGCAGCTTGCATCGTGGCGGAGGCTCCGCCCGACGCGCCGGAGTGGCGGGGCATCGCCGACCGGTTGCGCCGCGCGGCGACTTAAGCGGGACCCTTGCAGGCTTCCGTTCAACCCCAAAGCGCAGGAAGTCTTGGAGGCGTTGGCTGGAATAAATCGGCGCGCTTACTTCGCGGCGACTAGACCCGACTCCTTTTCCTTCACGGCGGTCGCGCCTTTGCCGATGCGCTTTCGCAGGTAGGTGAGTTTGGCGCGGCGCACGCGACCCTCGCGCTCAACCTCAATCTTGTCCACGCGGGGGGAGTTCACCGGGAAGACACGCTCGACGCCCTCGCCGTAGCTGATGCGGCGGACAGTGAAGGACTCCTCCAAACCGCGGCCACGCTTGCCGATGACAACGCCGCTGAAGATCTGGATGCGCTCTTTGTCGCCCTCCACGACCTTGGTGTGGACCTTAACGGTGTCGCCAACGTTAAACTTGGCGTTGTCCTTGCGGAGCTGTTCGCCGTGGATTTTATCGAGTAGTGCCTGGTTCATAAATTGTCTTATTGGTGTCGGGGGTTAATTACCACCGGTTTTTAGTTTCGTTCGGACGGCGGTCATTGACCGCCACTACAGTTTCAGTTTTGACCATCGAGCAAGTCGGGGCGGCGTTCGCGCGTGCGCTGTTGCGCTTGCTCACGCCGCCATTTTTCTATCTCCGCATGATTGCCGGAAAGGAGTACGTCGGGCACCTTCATGCCTCGGAACTCCGCCGGCCGCGTGTAGTGTGGATACTCCAGCAGCCCGTGGCTGAAAGATTCATCCGCCGCACTTTCGTCGTCGCCCAACACGCCGGGTAGCAGCCGCGTCACGCAGTCCACGATGACCATTGCCGGCAGCGCCCCGTTGGTCAGGACGTAGTCGCCGATGGACAGTTCGTCATGCGCGAGCGCCTGTCGGACGCGTTCGTCGTAACCCTCGTAACTGCCCGAGATGAGGAGCAAATGCTCTTGCCTCGCCAGTTCGCGGGCAACGGCTTGGGTGAACGGCCGGCCAGCCGGGCCCAGCAGAATCACCCGCGTCGTCGCGGTCTTCAGTTGCTCAACAGCTTCAAAGAGCGGTTCGGGCTTCAACAGCATTCCCGGTCCACCGCCGAAAGGACGGTCGTCCACCGTGCGGTGCCGGTCGTGCGTGTAGTCCCGCAAATTACGGATGCGCAGGTCCAGCTTGCCCGCCTCGCGCGCGCGCCGGACAATGCTCTCGTCCAGCGGCCCCGCGAACATCCCCGGAAACAAGGTGAGCACATCAATCTTCATGCTCGGTGACGCGCGGTTCCGGTCGCGCTTCGGCCCTCCGGCCGGTCAGTCTTCGATAATTTCTACCGTGCAACGCTGCCCGCACTTGGCGGCGCCCACTTGCGTCAGCGCGCGAATGGCTTGAATGGTCGCGCCCTGCTTGCCGATGATTTTACCTACATCGGTCGGGTGCAGGCGCAACTCATAAAGCGTCTGGCCAGCCTGCTCGACGGGGGTAACCGTCACTGCATCGGGCCGGTCCACGAGGCCCCTCAAGACGTATTCGAGAAAGGCCTGCATGATAGCGGTTACTTGGCGGCGGCAGCGGCGCGACGGGCCTTCTTAATGAAGCTCGCCACGGTGTCACTGGGCTGCGCGCCCTTGCTGACCCAGTAATCGGCGCGTTCGAGGTTGAGCTTGAAGTTATCGTCCTTCTTGCCCGGCAGGTAAGTGCCGATCTCCTCGATGAACTTGCCGTCACGCGGGCTGCGGCCATCGGCCACGACCACGCGGAACGCCGGCGAATTGCGCGCGCCGACTCGCTTCAAACGGATTCTGACTGGCATAAAATCGTTTCGTTTCGCCGCTGCGCCGCCCCAGCAGGGAGCGTTTCGCCACGGTTCCTTTATCAAAAAGGAGTGACATCCTAGGCACGCCGTCGCGGCCCGCGCAAGAACTGATTTTTGCCCACGGCCCGACGCGCCAAAGGGATACGCCGACCCTCGGCGCTCGCCTGGAACACCGTGTCCATCAGCTTGAGGACGGCCAAGGTGGAAGCGGGCGTATTGCGGCATTCCCCGCGCTGGCCGCGCGCAACGGCGATCCAATCGCGAATCAACTCGCGACTGCGTGCGCCGCCATAGCCGGGCGTCTGGTCCAGCGGTAGGGAAAAGACTTCTTCCATCGCGTGGAACTGTGGCTGCGGGCCGTGAATCTCTAGCACACCAGACGTGCCGGTGCGGTTCGGGTCCCAATGCACCCAGCGCCGGCTGCCGCGCACGGCCCATCGCCATTCACCCGCCCAGCGCGGCAGCCAGTAACCGCCCGTGAGCGTCGCCAGCCCGCCGCCAGACAAATCGAAGATCGCCGTGCCGCCATCCTCGACGCCCAACCGCGTTTCGCCAAAGACACCAGTGCGCGCAGTCACGCTGATTACAGACTGGCCGGTGACGTAAGCCAGCAGGTCAAGGTAGTGACAACCAAGCCAGTTGAAGAACCCGCCACCGCTCTGCTGGGGGTCAAAAAGGAAGTGCGAGGGGCCGCGCCGGTTTGCGTCGCTCGTCACCAAGGTCATCTCCACGCTGATGAGTTTCCCGAACCGGCCCTCGGCAATCATCGCCTTGAGCCGCTGCGCGCCCTCGTCGTAACGCCACAAGTAACCGGTCTGAAACGCCACCCCCGCCCGCTGTACCTTTTCCAGTGCGGGCCGCGCAGCGGCAGCGTTCACGCCGCAAGGCTTTTCGGCAAGGATGTGCTTGCCGGCGGCAGCCAGCTGTTCCAGCGCAGCGGGCACTCGCTCGTTGGGCAGGCAGATGACCGCGCCATCAAAGCTGCTGCCGCCCTTGGCGATTAATTCCGCAACGGTGGCAAAGCGCGGCACCCTAGCGAGGGTTTCCTCCAAGCTGGCTAACTCGCCTCCAAATCCCGGCACAATGGCCGTGATGACAACTTCGCCCGCGAGATGGAGCAGCGATTCGCGCCACGCTGCGCCATGAGGATGGTCAACGCCGACGAACGCGACGCGGAAAGGCTGGCTCATGGCGAAAGATTCGAGCTTCAAAGAATCCGGTTCAAGGCTCAAAAAAAACGCTCAACCGCGGGCGGAGGCAGGTGCAAACGGAAGCAGGATACCTCTGGGCGGGATCCCGAAACAAACAGGCACTACCGCAAAGCCCAGCTGGGCTTTAATTCAACCTCGCCCGGTGTTTTACCTCGCTAAGCTTCAAACGACTTGCCGCAGCCGCAGCTTTGGCGGGCGTTGGGATTGGAAATTTTGAACCCGCCCCCGGTCAACTCATCCTTAAAGTCGATGACGCAGCCGCGCAACACCGCAGCACTGATAGGATCGGTGAGCACGCCTACACCATGGAACTCCCCGGCAAAATCGCCGTCGCGCTGTTGGTCGAATACCATGCCGTATTGCATCCCAGAGCAGCCGCCTTTCTCAACGTACACGCGGAGCCGCTTCCCCGCGCCGTCTTGCTCCTTGGCGAGCATTGCCCGCACCTGCTCGGCGGCGCTGAGCGTGAGGCTGATGACAGGATCGGCATGGTTAACGGTGTCCATTGAAAGATTACTGCGAAGCTAGTAGCGGTGCGAACGCGTGTCAAACGGAGCTTCGCGCCTCCATCTGCCCACGCGTGACGCCTAACTGGTGATGTAGTTTCAACTCACGCCATAGCTGCTCGCCGGTCAGTTCGCCGCGCAGCAACGCCCGGTAACGGGCGATGGTGGTGGCGACTTCCGCTGGCAACTCGTTCACGAATTCGATGCGAAAGCGCCGCACACCTAGGGTCTGCAAACGCCCAACAAATTCAGCCCCGGTTTGTGCGCGCGCGTTGAAGACCGTATTGCGGCAGCCAGCGTCCGCCTTGAGCGGATGCTCCTGACCGACGCGATCGCGTACGCGTACATCGTGGTGGTCGCACGGGCGGCCGCAGTCACGAAAATCCTTACCTGTGGAGAGAAATGCGCAAAAGACGCAGTGCTCCATGTGAAACATGGGCATGTGCTGATGAATGGTGACCTCGAACCACTTCGGCGGCGCGCCGCGCAACAGTGCCTCTAGCTGCGCAAAGTTCAGGTCGTAACTCGCCGTGAGCCGGTCCAAGCCAAAGCGCGACATGAAATATTCCGCCGCGAGCGGATTGGCGACGTTGAGCGAGAAATCACCAACGCGGCGGCAGTCAGCAAAAAAGGTCAGGTGGTCGTAATTGCGGACGAGATAGCCGTCGGCCTCACAGGAGCGGACTTGATTTAAGATCCATTCCTCGCCGGACTTGGTGACGCGCGGCGGAGCGACGAACAAGCGGGGCGACATGCACTCAGAGATGTCACTTCTGACTTGTCGCGCCGCACGGGTCATTTTGACCGCCTCGCGGTAGCGCTTGGGGTCCTCAAAGTCGCAGTAAATCGTCGTGGCTCCGCAGCGCAGCGTGGCGTCCAGTTGTGCTAGATTGCGGACGAGCACCACCAATTCTGTGGCGGCCGATGCAAGGGAGCTCTGGCTTCCTTCGCTACTCGCTATCCGCTGCGTTCCGTCTTCGGATGAAGCCTCCTGGCTCCGGCTGCTGGCGACGGTAAGTGCCCAGCGTTTGGGCTGTGCGCGTTGGCGTTCGATTTCGGCCACAAGTTCGCGACGGAGACGGTTAAGCTCACTGACCGGCAGGATGACTTCACCTTCGAGCTGGCTGCGCAGTTCGCCGAGCTGGAACGGCGTACCGCCGAGGCGGCCGAGTTGATCGCGGAGCTTTTCCGGGGTGAGCGGCTGCCTGTCCGCGCGCGCCAACAAGACCGCAGATTGTCCTTGAGCGACGTGGCCCAGTTCGTCGCGGGCGAGGAGCGTGAGCGGGGCACCGGCGTGACCGTGGACTTCAAAATTCACGGGCCGTTGAAGTCTCGGAGCATCACCGGCATACGTGGCGCGGACGCGCTTCTCCAACTCGGGATCGCTGGTTTTCCACAACACATCGCCTGCGTGGACGCGTGCGAAGTCCACCGCACCGGGCATAAAAGTCAGCACGGCTTCGTCACTCCGCGTTCCGCGTTCCACGTTCCGCATTTGGAAAATGCGGCCGCCTTCCTCATCGTCGAGGCCGTGGCCGGGATCGAAAACCACGCCGTCGCCAGCCTTAAGCGGGCCGCCGAGGCGAACCTGAACGTGGTCGCCCGCCACGCGCGTCACCTCGCCAATATACGCGCCACGCTTTTTGCCAAAACGCGCGTGAACCAAGCGCTGATTGTTGATGCCCGCGAACCAGCCGGTGTGTAGACCGCGGGAGAACGCCATCTCTAGTTCGTAGCGAGCGGATGGAGTGAGGCTGGCTTTGCTGCTGTCCTTAACTCCCCCTGTTTGACCGCTCCGCAATTCATCCAACCTCTGCCGGTAAATGCGCGTGATGCTGGCCACGTATTCCGGCGACTTTAGCCGACCCTCGATTTTCAGCGAAGCAACACCGGCGCGGACGAGTTCGGGCAAGACTTCGAGACCAGCCAGATCCTGCGGGGACAAGAGATAACTGCGACCGCCTAACTCGACTTTCTTGCCATCGCTTATGAGTTCATATGGCATCCGGCAAGCTTGGGCGCACTCGCCGCGATTTGCGCTACGTCCACCAAGCGCCTCGCTGGTGAGACATTGACCGGAGTAAGCAACGCAGAGAGCCCCGTGAACGAAAACTTCGAGGGGAAGTGATGGTTGGTTAGTGACAGGTGGCAAAGCGGGCGGTTGGGCTTCGGCCGCACCGCTTGTCACCTGGCTAGTGCCGCCTCTCACGCGCTGCGCTTCCTGAATCGCTGCGATTTCCTTGATAGAACATTCGCGCGCAAGAACGACGAGGTTGCAACCCAGTTCACGCACAAACGCCACGCCGGCCGCACTGGTGACAGTCATCTGCGTGCTGGCGTGAATGGGAAAGTCCGGCGAGAGGCGGCGGATGAGGCGCGCGATGCCCACGTCCTGCACGATAGCTGCGTCCACGCCGGCAGCGATGACACCGCGCAGGTATTCCTCGGCGGCAGCGAGTTCGTCGCTGAAGACCAACGTGTTAAAGGTTACGTAACCTTTCACGCCGCGCCGGTGAAGAAATTCCATAAGCCGGGGGAGATCGGCCCCGGTAAAATTGCGCGCCCGCATCCGGGCGTTGAAGCGATCTAAGCCGAAGTAAATGGCGTCCGCACCGTTTTCAACGGCAGCTTTTGCGCATTCCCAATCGCCAGCCGGCGCGAGTAATTCGGGCAGCATGACACCCGGGCCCGGCGGTTTGGCGGGCGCGGCGGCGGCGGCTGACGACGGGACAAGCATGAGTAGACTGACTTCATTAAGTTAGGTCGGGAGCGCGGCGGCGTCGAGTCCGTGCTCACCGCGCCGGGGAAATCCTTGTTCGTGATTCCGCACCCGAATTTTATCTTTGATCAAATGACGGCGTGCCGACCGGCAGGAAAAGGATTACGGTTGTCTTTGTTAGCGAAACAAAAAATGGAAAAGCGTGATGGGTAAATACTGGCACGTGCTCAACCTCGGGCTGCAAAACACGATGGTGTATCGGCTGAACTTTCTGTTTCGCGCCACCTTAGGCCTCATCCCGCTCATGGCCATCATCTCGGTCTGGCGGGCCATCTACGCGGACAAGCCTGGCGGGCAAGTCGCCTCTTACGAACTGGCGCAGATGATCTCCTACTACCTCGTCATCACAATTGTGGACGCACTTACCGCCGTGACGGAAGACGACTGGCAGATCGCTGCCGACATCAAGGACGGCAACATCAGCCAATTCCTGCTCAAACCGCTCGACTACCTCGCCTACCGGTTCTGCCTCTTCAGCGCGGGTCGCCTCGTGTATGCCGCCTTTGCCGTAGTTCCCACCGCTGCCTTCATTTGGCTGCTGCGCGACCATTTCGTGCTCCCGCCCGATGCCGCGAGCGCCGTCGGTTTCGTCGTGTCGCTTGCGCTCACCGCGATGCTGCAATTTCTATTCAGCTTCACACTGGCATTGTTGGCGTTCTGGGTACTGGAGGTTGCCACGTTCATCTTTATTGCGTTCGCCTTCGAATACGTGGCCGGCGGCCACCTGTTCCCGCTTGACCTCCTGCCGCCCGCCGTGGCCGGGGCGTTGGATTACACGCCGTTTCCTTACATGCTTTTTTTCCCCGTGAGCGTGTGGCTTGGCCGCGTGTCCGGCGAAGCAATTTGGCTGGGCGTGCTGGTACAACTCCTCTGGGTGGCAGCCGCGTATGCCGTGGCGCGAGGTGTGTGGCGGCGAGGCATCCGCAAATACTCAGCAGTGGGAGGCTAAAATGAGTGACCGAGCACAAATGACGAAAGGCGTATCGGCTGGGTGCCAAGAAAACGATCCGCACTCCGCATACCGCGTTTCGCGTTATCTCTCGCTTTATGCGGCGCTGTGGCGCAACTCCGTCATCCGTGAGTTGGGCTTCAAGGTAAACTTCCTCATGTGGATTGTGGTGGAGGGCCTGTGGTTCGCGCTTCAACTCACATTCATCAGCGTGCTCTACCTACACACCGAACACATTGGTTCCTGGACCAAGTGGCAAGTTGTGGCGCTCGTTGGGGCCAGCCACCTTATCCAGCAACTCTTCACCGCGATTTTTCTGACCAATCTCGCCGCACTCTCCGAGCATATCCGCACCGGCAAGCTCGACTTCATGCTGCTGCTGCCGGTGAACACGCGGTTCCTCGTGAGCTTTCGGCAGGTAGACCTCGGCGGGTTCGTCAACGCCGCCGGAGCACTGTGCGTCATTGGCTATGCGCTACACCGGCTCAACCATGTGCCGGGCTTGACGCAGGTTGCGGGCTTTCTGCTGTTTGTGCTCGTGGGCGTACTTATCCACTCGTCTTTGATGCTCATGCTCGCAGCGACGAGCTTTTGGACCGTGCGCGCGCAGGGCATCGTGTGGGGCTATTATAATCTCTTCAACATCGCGCGCCTCCCGGACGAAGCGTTCCGCGGGCTTTTTAAGGCAGTCTTTACCTTCGTTCTGCCAATGCTGTTGGTCTCGAACGTGCCGGTGAAAATGCTGGTAGACAAACTTAGCTCACCTCTGGAAATGCTACTGCTACTCGCGCTGGCCGCGCTCATCTGTGCCGCATCAGAACTGCTTTGGCGCATAGCACTGCGCCGCTATACGAGCGCAAGTTCTTAACATAACACATAGCGCGAGGGACGAGAGAAGCCGGCCGCCAGCAATGTTTCCACCCGCCACGCACTACGCCCCTCGTTCTCCCTCCCGCTCCGCCCGCCAACGCCACCAACCTGCCAGCAGGCTGCCAATGACCGAATGGAACACGCTTGATACCGCGCACGGCACCGGTACGAGCGTGCCAGGGAAATGCAGTTTTGCCAGCGTGGCGCCTAGCCCAGAATTCTGCATCCCTACCTCGATGGCCATCGTGCGGCAAACCGGCCGGTCATAACCAAACAGCTTCGCAAACCCGTAACCGAGTCCGAACCCGCCTGCGTGCAGGAGGAACACCGCCAGCAACAACACCCCACCCGACGCGCGGATGGGCCCCGCGCTCTGCCCAATAATACTCGCCACGATTAGCGTGATGAGCCCCACCGACACCACCGGTGCAACCGGTAGCACCCACGCCACCAGCCGGGGCGCATGATGGTGCAACACGAAGCCCAACAGCACTGGCGCAAGCACCACCTGAACCGTGCTCAAGAACAATCCCCAAGCGTCCACCGGCACCAGCGCACCGGCCAGCCATTTGGTCAGCAGCGGCGTCATTATCACGGCCGCCAGCGTCGAACACATCGTCATCAACACCGACAACGGCACGTCCGCCCGTGCGAGAAAGGTAACGACGTTCGACGCCGTTCCTCCGGGACAGCACGCCACAAGAATAAGCCCCACAGCCAAGTGCTTCTCCAGCGGCAACACGCTTGCAATGGCCCAACCGAGGAACGGCATGATGGAATATTGCGCGATAAACCCGACAGCAATGGCCTTAGGCATCCTGAGCACGCGCTGAAAGTCCTCCACCCTTAAAGTGAGACCCATGCCAAGCATGATGGCTGCAAGACCCCACACGATGAACCGCCCGCTAAACCAAGTGAACAGCTCCGGCTGCACCAGTGCCAGCCCGCCGCCCAACACGGCCCACAACGGGAAGAGATTCGTGAGCCAGTCAAACACACGTAACATGACGCGCGGTTGTAGTCGCGCCCCAGCGGTGAACCAAGCGCGAACTCACACAAACCAGCCAATGGTTCGGCACCACGTTTGACGATCCGCCGAGTTTATCCTTTACTATCGCCGTGTCTGCTTCTGATCGCCACCTTGTCCTCTACGACGGCGAATGCCCGCTTTGCACTTTCCAAATGAAGCTGCTGACGTGGCTGGATTGGTTTGACGCATTGCGGCTGCTGCCCATCGCAGATCCCGAGGTGGCCCGCGTCGCGCCCACGCTCACGCGCGAGGCATTGCTCGAGGCGATCCATTGCATCACCACGGAGAGCAAGATCCATCGTGGCGCGCGCTGCCTGCGGTTCGTTGGGCTGCGGATGCCACTGCTGGTGCCGCTGGCGCTGGTACTGTGGATTCCCGGCGTCATCTGGATCGCGGAGCACATCTACCGCCAGGTCAGCCGCAACCGCCACCTCCTCAGCCGCCTCTTCGGCTGCAAGGACGCCTGCGCCATCCTGCCCGCGCGACAGCGTCGCAGGAACGGCTGACATGGCCCGGCTCGGCAATGTGTTTTTAATGGAAGCATAGCAGTCAACCGGAATTACCTGGAGTGCAAGCGCAGGCTGAAATCCGGTTTGGTCACGAGAAACTGTCCTCACAACCGCGCACTTGCCAAGTTGTGCCGGGCTCGAACCGAGGCCTCGATCGCCACAGCTGTTTTTGAGATGTATGAATCCATGCGGCTTTGAATTCCCTGACGTCGGCGGCTGCCACCTGACCGAGCGCAACGCCGGCGTGGCCGACGCGCTGGACATGAGCCGCGAAGTGCTCACCTGCCACTCGTCGAGGCAGCGAAATGGCCCCGTGAAATCGGACGTTAACTGGAATGTGCAGCGGCCATCGGTGCGGCCGGCCGCCGCGTGCTGGCAGAGCACACGTGAGCCGCACGCATCTACCAACTGGGTGGATTGTTGAGATGAGGAGAAGTGTCCGTTGACTTCTCAGGTGTGGGCCGTTGAATTCAACCCGCATGGCATCTACCGGCAACTGGCTGGCGGCAACGCCCCTGCCCTATGGCGAGAACCTGACGCATTGGGAGCGGGACGCGGGCCTAACCTGTCTGGGGTTGCGCGAGCTGGGACAGGACGCGCGGCTGGTCGCACAAGGCACGCCCGCAGTCAGGACAGATCCCCCCCTCATCCTAGGTAGCCTGAGGGATTTTCAAAACCCGGAGTGGTGGAGACGGACACGGGCCGAAGGCGTGATTCTGACTGCCGGAGGCGCGCCCCGGTATGCGCCGATTGCACACGCGATCCGCGACGCCGGTCTGCGCTTGATCGTGCGGCTGGATTCGGATGGCTACAAAAGCCCACGCACGGGCTTCCGTCGCTTTCTGGCTTGGCAGCATTGCTACTATCGAGATCAGGGTAAGCCTTTTCCACAGTTGCTAGCGCTGGCTAAGGCCCTTGTGTTCAGGGGCTTTAAATCCGCCCATGACGCTGGCCTGTGCGCGCATCTCGAGCATGCGGAGGTCATCACCATTGAGTCGCCAGGGGCGCGCGAGGTGTTGTGTCAGTTGCTGCGGTTTTTGGATCGCCTAGACCTGGCTGACCGCGTGCGGTTCGTGCCGCATCCGGTACCGGATTACTTTCGCTACGATTCCGCGCGGGCCCGGCGCAAACAGTTGCTGGCCGCTGGCCGTTGGGATTCCTATTTCAAGGACACGCCCAAGCTGGCACGCGTGCTCGGTGAAGTGCTGTCGCGTGACCCAGAGTGCTCGGCCGTGGTCGCTGGTTCACGCGACGACCTGATGCGGGCTGAACTGGCCCGCCTGCCGCAGGAGGTCACCCGACGCGTGCAGGTGCTGGGCTATGTGCGTCATGGCGAGCTGCTGACACTGTTGCAGGAATCGCAAGCCGTGCTCTGCACTTCGCGGTCGGAAAGCTTTCACCTCGTGGCGGCGCAGGGCCTATGCTGCGGCTGCTCGGTTGTCGGGCCGGCGGAGTTGCCTTCATTTGTGTATTTCGCCTCGCAGGATTCGGGAACGGTGGCCCCCGACCGGAGCGATTCCGCGATGGTCACGGCAGCGCAGGCGGAATTGTCAGCGTGGGCAGCGGGCCGGCGGTCACCGGCCAGCATCAGCGCCATCTGGCGCGCTCAGTTGACGGCCCGAGCCATGGCCGGGGAGTTGATGCGCCTAGCGGGAGAGGTAGCCGGCCGGAGAGTTTGATGCGGTTCGGCTGGCCGAGCTTGCCGTTGCGTAAGCCAGCGCTTATAACAGACTAATCAGACTGCCCTCCGGGGCAAGAAGCCCGTTACTGGTCGGGACGGTTCTGGTGTAGCGACTCACTGCCGCATTGTCTCCTGCCATGAAAATCAAGGAAACCATATGGTTTTTCATTCACCATCACCGGCGCAACCGCGTCGTGGCGCGGTTCGCGCGGCTGTGCAAGAATATCCATCGCGCCTCGGAGCATCCCACCTACGACATCGCCCGCAATGGGGAGAGCGCCGTGTTCGCACGCGTGGTGGAAGGATCGGCTCCGACGCTCTTCGACGTGGGCGCGAACATCGGCGACTGGTCCGTGATGGCGCGCGAGCGGTTTCCCAAAGCCACCATCCACGCGTTTGAGCTGAACCCAGCCACGGCCACTCAGTTGACCGCGCGGCTGGGGGGACAGCCGGGGATGGAAATTCACGCACACGGGCTGGGCGCGACCACCGGTGAGGTGACGTTCTTCGCCTATTCCGGGGAGCAAAGTGTCTTGAGCGGGATGCGCGCCCCGCTGCACAGCAGCGTGCCGCACCGGGTGGAGCGTTCCCGGATCCGCACGGGGGACGAGTTCTGCAAGGAACGAGGCGTGGAGCGGATTGACTACTTAAAGGTGGACGCCGAGGGGGCGGACCACGAGGTGCTGTCGGGGTTTGGGGAAATGTTGAGTGCCCAACGAGTGGGGGCCGTGCAGTTTGAGCATGAGGGCGGACGGTTCCTGCGAGACTACTACGACCTACTGCGGCCCAAGGGCTATGTGCTTGGCAAACTCTACGCCAACTACGTGGATTTCCGTGAGCATGACATTGATCAGGAGCATTTCCTCGGGCCGAACTATTTGGCCCTGCCGGCAGCCCGAAAGGATTTGATCCAGCGGCTTAAGGCCGGCTGGCTCGTTTGAGACTTGGTGTTTCCCCACTAGAATGACCCGGTTCCTCCCTCTCCTGCGTCAGGCGGCTCGCTCGGCCGTGGTGTGGTCATGGGGGATGAACGGGCTACGGCTGGGTTCAAGCCTGATCTTGTTGCCCCTGCTCGTGCATCGGCTGTCCAAAACCGATCTCGGGATGCATTACGTCTTGCTAAACTTGGGCGCACTAGCGGCGGTGTTGGACTTTGGCTTCAGTGGCGCGGTTTGGCGGGCAGTCGCCCATGCGTCGGCCGGCGGGAAGCAGATGTTGCAGTTTGGCGTGGACGAACCGCCGCCAGAGGGAAGCGAGCTTAACCGTGAGTTGATCTGGAACCTGATGGCGGCAGCGAGGCGGTTGTATGGCAGACTAGCGCTGGTGGCACTACTCCTGCTCGCCCCGCTGGGTACCCTGCTGGTGAATGTGGGCGTGGCGGAGACGAGCGCGCCCGCGCGGACTTGGTTGGCGTGGGGTGCGACCTTGGTGCTGGCCGTGTGGGAAGTTTATGCGAGCTGGTGGAATTCCTATCTCTTGGGGCTGAATCGGGTAGTTGCCTGCGCGCAGCTCAATTTCGCAGCCTACCTGATCAGGCTGGTCGGCAGCGCAGCTCTCCTCAGCATGGATGTCGGGCTGTTAAGCGTGCCGCTGGCCGGACTGGTGGCCGTATTGGTGCAGCGCACGCTGGCCCGGCGCGCGTGCCTCCAGTGCCTAGGGGAACCGCCGCCGACTCCAGTGGACCCTGCGGTGCCCCGCAACTTGATCGCCCACCTCTGGCCGAATGCGAGCCGGATCGGTTTCCTGAACGTGAGCAGCTACTTGGGCGGGCAAGCAATGGCGTTCCTCTGCCTGACCAAGCTCGGCCTGGCCGCCAACGCCGAGTATGGCCTGTCCTTGCAGATCATGTCCGTCGCCCAAGGTATAGCCATCGTGTGGATCCAAGTGAAATGGCCAGCGATCGCGCAGATGCGCACGCAAGGCGATTTTGCGGCCATCCGGACCATTGTGCGGCAACGGCTCTGGCTGTCGGTAACGAGCTTCGTCTTGCTGGTCACGGCTGCCGTTCCCTTGGCCCCGCCGTTGCTGCACTGGCTCAACACTGACAAGGCCATCATGCCCAGTGCCTGGCTCTGGGTGATAGCGGTCCACACCCTGCTGGAAATGCATCTTTCCGTTTGGGGAATGCTGATCTACACGGACAACCGGGTGCCCTACCTGCGCCCGTTGCTCTTAGCGAACGGCGCGAGCCTGGGCCTAGCGATTGGCCTGCTGCATTTCACCGGCTTAGGCCTGGGCGCGCTGGTCCTCGCGCCGCTGCTGGCCGGGTTAGTTTACAACTACTGGCACTGGCCCCGAGTCGGCGGCGGACTGCTCCAAACCTCCTGGAGCCGGCTGATGTTTACCTGTCAGTCTGACTAAGACCCGGCCATGAATCCGCTCAAGGTTTTTACGCGCCCAGAATACGCCTTCCGCCCCCGGCAGATTTTGACCCGCTTGCGCCGCGCGATGTCGCCCAAGCCGGAATCGGCGGAGGTCACCTTGCCGTGGGGCGACACCGTGCGAGTGTGTCCGCGCGAAACCATCGGTGCGGGGATCTGGTATTGCGGCCTGTTTGATCTGCCGGTGGCCGAGACGCTCTGGCGGCTGCTCGACGCCGGGGAAACAGCGGTGGACGCGGGCGCGAACCTCGGGCAGATGACGAGCCTGCTGCGCTGTAAGGCCGGGCCGGCTGGCCGCGTGCTCGCGTTCGAGCCGCACCCACACCTTTTCAGCGCGCTACAGTTCCTGCGCGATGCCCCTGCCAACCAGCGACCGGGAGCGCCACTGGAGTTATTTCAGGCCGGGCTAAGTGACGCAGCCCGCACGGCTTGGCTGGACCCGGGCGAAGACTGGCAGACCAACCGAGGTCTGAGCCGGGTGACAACGACGGACACGGACGGACGCGCCGTGTCCATCCAACTCCGCACGCTAGATGAACTCCTGCCGCCGGGGTCGTTGGTGGGGGTGGCGAAGGTGGACGTGGAAGGTCACGAACTGGACGTGCTGCGCGGCGCGTCCCGGCTGCTGGGTGAACGGGCCGTGCGCGATTTAGTTTACGAAGATCTCGCCGCGCAACCGTCGCCGGTGTCAACCTTGCTGCGAGCGCACGGCTATTCTCTCTTCAAGTTGCAAGCGCGCTGGCGCGGGCCGGGCCTCCGGGCCAACGACGCCCCGGTCGAGCCGGAGGACTTGCAGCACAACTTCCTTGCCACGCTCGGCCCGGCACGTGCGCAAGCCCGTCTGGCGGCTCCGGGTTGGCAGGTATTGTCCACCGGCGAAAAATGACCGAGCCTGCGCCCATGCGGGTTCTGCTCCTGCACAACGAAAGCCAATACTACGGCGGCACCGAGGTGCAATTGATCCGGCTCGTCGCCGGTCTGGCGGGCAGTACGGTCCACGCCACCGTGGCGTGTGTGGCCGGGAGTCCACTGGCGCGGGCACTGCCACCCGGAACCGCGATGCTGGCGTTGCCGGCCAACCAGCCGTTCTCGGTCGGCGGATTGCGCCGGCAGCTTCGTGCCGTGTCGGCAGATTTCGAGGTATTTCATGCTTGGGGTGCCCGAGCCTGGGAGTTGACCTGCTTAGCAGGTTGTGCGCGGCGGCGCCCGACGGTCGGAACGCTGCACGATCATCCATTCGCGGACTACATGACGGGGCGGCGGCAGACGCTCCTGCGTTGGTGCGCCCGGTTCGGACTCGATCAGGTGACAGTGGTTTCCCACGCCCTGCGGGAAGCGTGTCTCCAAGCTGGCTGGCTCGCCCGAAAGCTGACTGTGATCCACAACGGCCTGTCCATCCCGTCGGAAACCCCGGCGGTGCGCAACGCCTCTGACCGGCTGAAGCTGGGCTTTCTTGGTTCCTTGTCCGAAGGCAAGGGGCTGAGGGATTTGTTGGCCACCGTGGCGGAGTTGGAGCAGCGCGCGGCCGGGCGCTGGGAATTGCACGTGGCGGGCGCAGCGCAGGACACGGCGGGAGAGACTTTGAAGGGTGAATTGACCCGTGCCTACTCGGCTACCCCGTGGTGGTCTCGGGTGCATTGGCACGGCTGGGTGCGGGCGGATGAGTTCCTGCGCGGAATTGACGTGCTGGTGTTCCCCTCGCGGGCGTTCGAGACCTTCGGCCTGGCTCCGGCGGAGGCAGCACTGGCCGGAGTGCCCACCGTGGCCGCCCGCGTGGGGGCGGTGCCGGAGGTGGTGGTAGATAGTCGTAGTGGCTGGTTGTTTCAGCCCGGAGACGTGCCGGGCTGCGCCACGCTGCTCGAACGGCTGTTGACTCATCCTGAGATCGTGACCACCGCCGGCGCGGCGGCCCGCGCACATGTCGGCGCCAGCTTTCCCGCCGGGAAAATGGTTGCGGCCTACGCAGCCATCTATTCTGCTCTTACCCACAATGGACGCTAGCGCCAGCAATCTGCGCATGGCTCTGGTTTATGCCGTGGCCATGATCCTCAGCCTGTGGGTTGGCTTCGCAGTGGTCACGCCACAGTCGTTTCTGAGCATGGTCAGCGTAACCCTGATGCTGCTCGTGTTGAGCCTGCCGTTCCTGCTGCGCTGGCATCATGCGCTGGTCATCTGCACTTGGAATGCGGTGTTCATCAGTTTCTTCCTGCCTGGCAAGCCGCCCTTGTGGGTGGTGCTGGCCGGCTTGAGCCTAGGTATCGCCATCGTGACCCGGACCTTGCGCGCCAAGTCGGAGTTTCTTCATGTCCGCGCTGTCGCGCTGCCCTTGCTCCTGCTGGCGGCAGTGTTAGTGGTGACCATCAGCCTGCGCGGCTTCGGCGGGCGGGCCTTCGGTAGCGAACTCTGGGGGGGCAAGCGGTATCTGGGCGTGGTGGGCGCTATCCTTGGCTATTTCGCGTTGACCGCGCAACGTATCCCGCGAAATCGGGCTGAACTAATGACCAGCTTGTATTTTCTCTCGGGCACAACGGCGGTAATAAGCGACCTGGCGTTTGCCTTCGGCCCGGGGTTTTACTTCCTGTTCCTACTCGTGCCCACGGAGTTGGCCGTGGCGCAGGCATCCACACAGGATACGTTGATGCGCCTGACGGGCATCGCGTGGATGGCCCAAGCGGGCAACTGGTTCATGCTCATGCGGTATGGCATCCGTGGCATGCTGGAGGTGCGGCACGCCTGGCGGGCGGCGGTGTTCGTCACGCTCTTCCTGGCAGGCCTGTTCGGGGGGTTCCGCTCCTCGATCATCCTGATGTGCATTCTGTTTGCGACTCAGTTTTGGTTTGAGCGGCTGCTGCGAACAAAATTCTTCCCGATCGCGTTGGTGTGCGCGCTTTCAGTTGGGTTGTTCATCGTGGGCTATGCGGAAAAGCTGCCGTTGTCCGTGCAACGCAGCCTGAGCTTCCTGCCTATTGATGTGCATCCGACAGCCCGTCAGGACGCGTTGGGAACCTTGGACTGGCGCCTGCAGATGTGGCGGGTGGTGATTCAGGAAGTGCCGCAATACCTGCTGCTGGGCAAGGGCTACACCTTTAGTGGCACTGATTACTTGCTGATGCAGGAGTCCATCCGGCGGGGGATGTTCACAAGTTACGAGGACACGCTGGTCAGCGGCAATTACCACAACGGCATCCTGACCCTACTCGTGCCATTTGGGCTGCCCGGCGCGGTAGCGTTCGCGTGCTTCCTCTTCGCCAGCTGGCGCGTGCTACGGCGCAACTATCTTTACGGCGACGCCGACTTGAAAAACATCAACACTTTCCTCATCGCCTACTTCAGCGCTCGATTACTTTTTTACCTAAGCTTCTACGGCCAATTTGACTTGGACCTGATGGTATTCACCGGCGTCGTAGGCCTTAGTATTTCGATCAATGGCGGAGTAAAATCGCCCCCTAGCCAAGTCCCAACCAAGGCGCTGGCGAGTGTCCCCCAGCGCGAACCACAGGCAGCTTCGGTCTAGGGAGACGGCCGAGCGCACCTGATGAATTTCATCAGTGCGTCCACTACTGTGGTCGGCTGGATTTGGTCAAACCAATGCGCTTGCTCCGCTGGCGGAACGAACTCCACGGGCGGGGCCACATCCAGTTCCGTCGGGCAATACACACCGCTCTCGACGCGGTTCACGTAGAGATTGCGCACGAACACCACCGGGACACCCGCCGCGTTGGCCAGATGGCGTGTGCCAGTGTCCGGCGCGAGCACGGCCGCGCACCGCGGCAGAAAACACACCAACGCACGCAGTGACAAATCGCCCGCCACCACCGGGCAAGTCAGACCAGCCAACGTCCGCACCCGTTCCAGCGCTACCCGATCGCCGGCAGAACCGCCCAGCAAGATCTGGCATCCTCCGCGCGCGGCCAACAGCCTCAGCGTCTCAGCGAACTTTGCCAGCGGCCATACACCGGTCGGCTGGCGGCTGGTGCAGAAGCACATCACCACTGGTGGGCCACTGGCGAGTCCCAGCCGTTCCCAGCACTCGGCCGCCGCCTGCCGGTCCGCGCCCGTGGGAAACACCTGCGGGCGCACCGGGGCCGGCACGGGCCGCCCGGTGAGCTGGCTGACCAAGTCCCGGAAATAGAAGGGAAACGGCTGCGGATGCCGCAGCGCGATGGGATGGGTGACCAGGCCGGAAAAGCCTTTGTGAATGTAACCCGCGCGGTTGGGGATACCCAGCCGGGCCAAGCGCAGTAGGTGCGGCCAGGCGCGGGTATGACTGTAGCTAATCGCTGCGTCAAAGGGGCCAATGGCCGCGAGTTCGGCCCGTGCTTGCGCAAGCGGTACAGTGGTCACGTCCAACCGCACGCAGCCACGCAGGTGCGGATTGGTCTCCAGCACTTCACACGCCGGCGGCGGCGCAGCAATGAACCACTCACAATCCGGCAAGCCCGCGCGCAGGGCCGCAAAGCTCGGCGTGAGATAAAGACAGTCGCCAATGTGGTTCGATCCCACGAGCAGCCCACGCCGCCACGCGGTCGGCGGAGTCCGCGCACTTGGGCAACTCGCCCAAGCCCATCCCACGAGCGCGGGTCGGATCAACTCGCTCGCGCAGGCCAACCAGTAGTTTGCCGGCTTCTGAAACGCGGTGCGGTTGACTCGCGAAAACATCGTGACGCGCACAAGGCTGGCAGAACGGAGGCGGCCCGCAAGTCCAAGTCCGCTCGCGGGCGGCGCCGCCGGCTTCGTCAATGATTCATTGGCACACCCCGGCCCGCGTGATTACATCGCCGGACCAACCGTTCGATGAACGCCCACCCGCTGACCCTCACTTGCTCGCTGGCGGACCAGCTGTTCGTGCAAACCAAGTCCGTCGGCATCTTCAACTTGTCCCTCGGCCTCGTTAAGCAGTTCGCTAGGCGGCCCGAAATCTCACGCCTGACCGTGCTGGCGAATCGGACACTTGCCGACCGCCTACCTGAGAACCTCGACGTGCGCTGGCACAACGCCCCGTCGCGCGGACGCCTGGGCCGCATCTGGTGGGATCAGTGGGGCGTCTATTCCGCCGCCACCGGTGACGGCTGGCTTCTCCTGCCCAAGGGCTTCGCATCGTTCCTCCGGCCTCCACCTCAGCGGCTGGCGGTTTACATTCACGATGCGATGCACTGCTTCTACCGCCAGCATCATCCAAGAGCGGTGGGTCAATTGGAACTGGCTTACTTCACCCGGTCGCTGCAAGCATCGCTTCGGCATGCTAGTGTATGTTTTACAAACACGGATTTTACCGCGCAGGAAATCCGCCGGTTGGCCGTGGAGGCCGGCATGCAGCCCCCGCACACAGTGGTGGCGGGCATCGGCTTTAAGCCGCCTGAAGCCCCGACGGACATAAGGCGCAGCGGGTTACTTGTGCTCGCGAGTCCCTTCCCCCACAAACGCACCGCGCTGGCGGTCGAATGGCTCGCACATTGGCAGGAGCAGACCGGCTTCTGCGAGGAGGTCCACTGGGTTGGCGAACTGCCGGAGCGGATGAACTGGCCGGACCGGATGAACTGGCGGCATCACCCACGTTTACCCGAGGGAGCTTTTCGAGACCGGCTCATCCGAGTGCGCGCGCTGGTGTTCTTCTCGGATTACGAAGGTTTCGGGATGCCGCCCGTGGAGGCGGCGCTCGCTGGCGCGTGCCCTGTGCTCTCGGACATTCCCGCCACACGCGAAGTGATGGGCGACTGCGGCTACTCGTTCAACAATATCAGTTACGAATCGTTCTGGGCGGCCTTGGATTCAGCGCTGAAATGCCCGCCGCAGCAAATCGCTGCATGGGCGGACACGTTGCTGGCACGGCACAACTGGACGCGGGTGCTGGACCGATTCGTCGCGGGTTTGCAGGCAGCACCATCAGTAACCTAACTTCGGCATGGAAAACTTCGACTTGCACCGGGTGGGTCGCATGAGTCGACCTCACGCCATAGGTCGCCGAAGCAACGGAAGTGGGTCAGCAAAAATTCCGGCGGCATGGGGATAATTGCAAAGCGGCGGAAAAGCGGCGCATTGGCCAACACTTTGCACTTTGAACTTTGGGGCTGCGCCCCTAGTTTCGCGCGCATTTCGCATGGCGCTACAACTGTTCAACACGCTGACCCGCTCGGTGGAGAGGTTCGTTCCCTTGGATTCCGCCGGTAAACGCGTGGGAATGTATTGCTGCGGGCCGACGGTCCACGACTTTGCGCACATCGGAAACTTCCGCACGTTCGTCTTCGCCGACCTGACGCGGCGCTATCTGGAGTTTCGCGGCTTCGCGGTGCTCCATGTGATGA
>VHDH01000013.1 GCA_016871445.1 Verrucomicrobiota bacterium
GACTGCCTTGTTTTGGTCGAAGTAAAAACGCGCTCCTCCGAGACTTGGACGCGTCCCGCCGCCGCCGTGAACGCACGCAAAAAGCGGCTCCTATCGCTGGTGGCAATGGATTACCTCCGCCTGCTCAAAGACCCACGGGTGAAAATTCGCTTCGACATTGTCGAGGTGCTGCTCAACGGAGGCGCAGTGCGCGAGGTGCGACACTTGCCGAACACTTTTTCCCTGTCGCCTCCTTTCCGGCTCGGGTGACCCGAAAAGCAAACCGCCGGCGCAAGGCCAACGGTTGCAGAAAACACCGGCGACTGTACCAGGCTTAAGGCTGGTCGTAATCACCCAGCTTGCGCAGCCAGATGTTGCGAAAGCGCATTGGATTATTGTGGTCTTGGAGCTGGATGAAAACTTCGGGCGGATGCGGTTTGCTGTAGTCGCCATTGCGCTGGTGCGGGGTGTTGCCTTGGTACTCTTTGCGGTGATGCACCACGACCCCGTTATGGATGACTGTCACCGCCGCCTTTTTTGCGATCTTACCGTCAGTGCCCCAGCGCGGAGACTCGAAGATGATGTCGTAACTCTGCCATTCGCCGGGCTTCTTGCTCGCGTTCACGAGCGGCGGGGACTGGCCGTAAAGGGCGGCGCACTGGCCGTCGGGGTAGGTCGGGTTCTCGAAGGAGTCGAGTACTTGAACCTCATAAATGCCGTTGAAGAGCACGCCGCTGTTGCCGCGGCCCTGGCTGTTGCCGTCGACCTTGGCCGGCGTGGCAAACTCCAAGTGCAACTGGAAGTCAGCGAATCCATCCTTGGTGCGAATGCTGCCGCTCTTGGGGGCGACTTCCATGTAACCGTCTTCCAGCTTCCATGTGGCATCGCCTTTTGGCCCGCTCCACTTGGAAAGGTCCTTGCCGTTAAACAATACGATGGCGTCCGAGGGCGGTGGGGCCTGATGGCTGAAGGTAGCGGCAGACGTTACGACACGCGGCGCGGGCCGGGTGCCGTCGTGGACGTGCCACTTGGTGCCGGGAATGAGGGGCGAAGTAGCCTCGTAGCCGAGGCTCTTCTTGGCCGCGTCGGCGGCGGTTAGCGCGATTGCCGCACTGGCGATAGCGGCGGGGACGATGAACTTGGGGGAGAGGAATTGTTTGAACATAAGGTCATCATTTCGGGGAGGGAAAAAAACGCAAGCCAGTTTCCGTTGCAACTTTGGCTAGGTAACCCCGGCTTTGGTCTGGGTATCCTTTGTGGCAGGGAGGCGCCGACGAGAGCGGCGCGTTAATTATGCTCGCCACCAACGCAGTCGCGCTCAATAAAAGCCGCTGCCGCACGTCAACTATTGGCCCGTCAGATCAACTGTCATCACATGAAACTGAAGTCCCTCCTCGCCGCTGGCGCGCTGCTCGCGGCCTCGCTCACTCAATTGTTTGCCGCCGCCGTTGAACTGAAGCCCGGCGAAAACGTTGCGCTCATCGGCAACGGCCTCGCCGACCGCATGCAGCATCACGGCTGGCTTGAGACGCTCGTCCACGCCAAGTTCCCCAAGCACAATCTCGTCTTCCGCAACCTTGCAGCCGCCGGTGACGAGGTCGCCGGCTTCACCGAAAAGCCCGACGCCAAGTTCCGCATGCGGTCGGAGAACTTCGGCAGTTCCAACGACTGGCTCAAGCGCGTGCAGGCCGACGTGGTCTGGGCGTTCTTCGGCTACAACGAGTCCTTCGCCGGCGATGCGGGCCTCGCGCAGTTCAAGACCGACCTCGAGCGCGTCATCAAGCACACCACCAGCCAAAACTACAGTGGCAAGGGCAACGCTCGCCTCGTGCTCTTCTCGCCCATCGCCGCCGAGCCCAGCAACGACCCGAACCGCCCGGTCGCCGCGCCGCTCAACGCGAACTTGAAGAAATACTCTGCCGCGATGGCCGAGGTGGCGAAAGCGAACAACGTGCCGTTCATTGACCTGCACACGCCGTCGGAACAGCTCTTCGCCGCCGCCGCAAAGGCCAGACAGACGCTGACCTTCAACTCGGTTCACCTCTCCGAGGCCGGCGACAAGGCGCTCGCGCCGGAGGCCTTCCGTGCGCTGTTCGGCGAGACTGCGCCAGACGCGGCAAAGTTGGACAAACTTCGCAGCGCCGTGCTGGAAAAGAACTACGACTGGCACCAACGCTACCGCACCGTGGATGGCTACAATGTATACGGCGGCCGCTCCAAGCTCTCCTTCCCCGTCGAGGGCGCGATGGCCAAAGGCAAGGACGCTCCCAAGATCACCAACTACGACGTGATGCAGGACGAGATGGCCCAGCGCGATGTGAAGACCGCCAACCGCGACCAGGCCGTCTGGGCCGTGGCTAAGGGCGGCACCGCCAAGGTGGATGACAAAAACCTCCCGCCCGTCCGCACGCTCAAGTCCAACCGCCCCGACGAGTTCTACAAGCCCTTCCCCACCGGCGAGGAAGCCATCAAGCACATCACCGTGGCCAAGGGCGCGAAGGTCACGCTCGTCGCCGAGGAGAAGCAATTTCCTGAGCTGGCCAGCCCGGTGCAGATGGGTTTCGACACCAAGGGCCGCCTCTGGGTCGCCGCGTGGCCGAGCTATCCCGAGCTGCGCCCGACGGATAAGGTGTTCGACAAGCTGCTCGTGTTCGACCTCGGCGCGGATGGCAAGGCGCAGAAATGCACCACTTTCCTCGACGGCTTGAACTGCCCCACCGGCTTCCAGTTCCACAAGGATGGCGTGCTCGTAGTGCAGTCACCCGACGTGTGGTTCGCGCGCGACACCAACGGCGACGGCAAGGCCGACTGGAAGGAACGCGTCCTCATGGGCCTGGATTCCGCTGACTCCCACCACACCGCCAATGCAATGGCTTACGGCCCCGGCGGCGACACCTTCCTGAGCGACGGAGTCTTCCACCGCACGCAGATGGAGACGCCTTTCGGCCCACCCGTCCGCAATAGCGACGGCTGCATCTATCGCTGGGAGCCGCTCACACATAAGCTTGAGCGCTACATCCCCTACGGCTTTGCGAATCCGCACGGCAAGGTCTTCGACCGCTGGGGCAACGACATCATCACTGACGCCACCGGCAACGCGAACTACTTCGGCCCGGCCTTCAGCGGCATGCTCACCGGCGACGCGGGCAGCAAGCACCCGGGCATGAAACAGTTCTGGAATCGTCCCTCGCGCCCGTGCCCCGGCACCGGAATGGTTTCGAGCCGTCACTTCCCGGAGGATTGGCAGGGCAATTTCCTCAACGCAAACGTGATTGGCTTCCAAGGCATCTTCCGCGTGAAAGTCAGCGAGGACGGCGCGGGCTTGAAAGGCGAAACGCTTGAAGACCTCATCAAGGGCGACAACAACCAGATTCCCAACTTCCGCCCCTCCTGCATGGCGGTCGCACCGGACGGCTCGATCTACTTCTGCGACTGGGCCAAGGAACTCATCGGCCACATGCAGCACCACATCCGCGACCCAGGCCGTGACAAGACCCACGGCCGCATCTACCGCATCACCTTCGAGGGCCGCCAACTGCTCAAGCCGGTTAAGATTGATGGCGAGCCCATCGACAAGCTGCTCGCCGCCCTCACCACGCCGGAGGACGATGTCCGCACCCGCGCCAAAATCGAATTAAGCAAGCACGACTCCGCCAAGGTCATCGCCGCGACCAAGAAGTGGATCGCCGGCCTCAGCAAGACCGACCCCGAATACGAGCACCACCGCCTCGAAGGGCTGTGGGTCCACCAGTGGCACAATGTCGTGGACGAGGCGCTCCTCAAGGACGTGCTGAAATCCCCCGACCACCGCGCCCGCGCCGCCGCCACGCGCGTGCTCTGCTACTGGCGCGACCGCGTGAAAGCCCCGCTTGACCTCCTCAAAGTTCAGGCCGCCGACGCCCACCCGCGCGTCCGCCTCGAAGCCATCCGCGCGTGCAGCTTCTTCACCACTAGCGCCGCCGCCGAAGTCGCGCTTAGCGCGCTGGAGAAGGAAGCTGACGTGAACAAGCCGGATTACTACATCAAGTATTGCCTCGACGAGACCCTCAAGCAGCTCGGGAAGTTCAAGTGAACTGTGAGACAGGTTTAATTTCACGGCCGGGCTTGGACCGCGTCGGCCAGCTGAGGCTAAGCCCAAAGCGCGGTTTTTTCGCATCCCAGGCGAAGCCCGGGATCTTTTTAAAAGGGACTGACTAAACCTCGATTGGGCCAACATGTTTTTAAAATTCAGCTTAAGCCTTCATTATCCTGCTCCCCCACAGCTTCAGCCGGACTGAAACTTTGGAGAAGGCGCTTGCCAATGTGCCGCCTCCCCCGCATAAATCGTTTGTCTCAACTATCGAACTGTATGGCTGACATCGCTAATAAATACGAAAATAACGTCATCGGAAAATTCTTCGTGGACAATCAGTGCATTGACTGCGACCTGTGCCGCGAAACCGCCCCCGAAAACTTCACGCGCTTTGATGATGGCGGTTACTCCTACGTGAAAAAGCAGCCCGAAACCCCCGAAGAAGAAGCTCAATGCAAGGAAGCCAAAGAGGGTTGCCCCGTGGAAGCCATCGGCGACAACGGCTGATCTTTCATCTGCTTTAAGAAAACCCGCCCGCGCTTGCTGGCGGGTTTTTTCGTTTGATAGCCAGAGGGTTTCCGAGAATATGGGTGACCGACGTCATTGCCGCCAATAGGCCGACGCGCCTAAATCGTAAACTTGTAACCATCCTCTTTTGATGACGTCGTCTCTCTTGTAACGAGTCACTGATCAAGCTGCCATGAACAAGCTCCTCTGGACACTCCCGCTCTTGCTCGCTGCTGGCTTGTTCGCACAGCAACCGCCCGGAAAAAAAAGTTTTCCCGGTGCGGGAGCCCCGTTTGACCCGGGCACGGCTTTTCGTCTCCTGGACGCTAATCGCGATGGCAAAGTGGACAAGGCTGAGTTCGCACGTTCACCGCGGTTCCGAGATCAGCATGAGCTGGCTGATGCCACATTTGCACTGCTGGACAAAAACAAGGACGGCTCCCTCACGCGGGCCGAGTTCGCTGAGTTGCTCACTCTTGCGCCGGGTGGTCCGCGTCCCGGCGGCAATGATCCAGCGCAGTCGCAATTCGCCTCGCCCAAGTCCGCGACGCCCGCGAAAACCCCAGAGCGCACCACTTCGCCAGAAGAGTTGGCTTTCTTCGAGTCGAAGATTCGTCCCGTGCTGGTGGAGAAGTGTTACAAGTGTCACGCAGCGGGCGAGGGCAACAAAATCAAAGGCGGCCTCGCGCTCGACACGCGCGATGGTGCCCGCAGAGGCGGTGATTCTGGTCCGGCCATTGTGCCCGGCAACCCGGCGAAGTCGCTCCTGCTCGAAGCTATTCGTTACACGAAGAATGACCTGCAGATGCCGCCGGAAAAGGACGGCGGCAAGCTTTCCGACGCGGTCATCAAGGACTTCGAGCGTTGGATTCAGACCGGGGCTGCTGACCCGCGCACGGGCAGCGGGCTGGCAAAGAAGGAATACGACGGCTCAAAGGCAAAGGATCACTGGGCCTATCAACCTTTGAAGAAATCGCCCGTGCCCTCCGTGATAAATGCCGTCTGGCCTAAGAGCGACATCGACCGATTCGTGCTCGCGCACTTGGAGTCGAAGGGCCTTACACCGGTTGCGGACGCCAGCAAGCTCACGCTGCTGCGCCGAGTTTACTTCGACCTCATCGGCCTGCCACCAACCTTTGATGAGGTGAATGCCTTCCTCGACGACAAGTCCGCTGACCCGTTCGCGAACGTCGTGGACCGGTTGCTCGCGTCGCCGCAGTTCGGCGAGCGCTGGGGCCGGCATTGGCTCGACGTGGCGCGCTACGCCGAGTCCACCGGCAAGGACGTAAATACGCCTTACCCACACGCTTGGCGTTACCGCGACTACGTCATCACCGCCTTCAATGCGGACAAGCCCTATGACCGTTTCGTGCGCGAGCAGATCGCGGGAGATTTACTGCCTTCGACCTCCGACCAACAAAGAGCCAGTCAACTCGTCGCCACCGGCTTTCTCGCCATTGGCCCGCGCAGCCTCAACGAACAAAATGGGCGTCTGTTTTACCTCGACTTGGCGGATGAGCAGATTGACACACTTTCGCAGGCGTTTCTCGGCACAACCATCGCGTGTGCTCGCTGCCACGACCACAAGTTCGACCCCATTTCGCAAAAAGACTATTACGCCTTGGCCGGGATTTTTCTCTCCACGGAAACACGCTATGGCACGGTGCAAGGCGTGCAGACCCGGCGTCCGTCCGAACTGTTTGACCTGCCAAAGAACGCCAACGCACCGACGCTCAATCGTACGATGAACCTCGAAGAGCGGGCTCGGGTAGAGAAGCAACTCGCTGACAAGCGCACTGAACTACGCGACCTCTTCACACCCGCGCCCGGCCAGAAGGGCAAAGGGCCGCAGGCGGACAACGATCCGCGCCGCACGCTGGAACGCCTGCGCCTGCTATTCGAGACCGGTCAGCTCGAATCGCGCCTCAAGCAATACGATGCCAAGACCGGCGAAGAAAAGGCGCTGGCGATGGGCGTCCAGGACCTGCCGCGCACGCAAACCTCTGAGCGGATGGCTAATTTCCGCCGCTTTGCTGAGGGCCGCATCGGCGGCGGACGCCCGGACGAGTTCAGCGCCATCGCAGACGCCGCACTTTACACTCGTGGCGATGCCAGTAAGCCCGCCGAGAAAGTCGCGCGCGCCCTTCCCGTTGCGCTCACGCACGGCACGGCACCGCGCATCCCGACCTCCGCCAGCGGACGCAAGGAACTGGCCGACTGGCTCACCAGCGCGGGCAACCCGCTCACGGCGCGTGTCTGGGTTAATCGCGTGTGGGGCTGGCTGGTCGGCGAGGGCCTTGTGAACTCGCCGGATAACTTTGGCACCACGGGCGGCAAGCCGAGCAATGCGGCATTGCTCGACACGCTGGCGGTGCGCTTCATGGAGAACGGGTGGAGCACAAAACAGCTTATTCGCGAAATCGTGTTAAGCCGCGCCTACCAATTGTCCACTGACTACAACGAACACAACCACACCGCCGATCCGGAAAACCGCCTTCAGTGGCGCATGTCGCCGCGCCGGATTGATGCCGAGGGCGTCCGCGACGCGATGCTACACGCGGCGGGACGACTCGATCTCAAGGCTCCCATAGGATCCGTCGTCGCCACGAAGGGAGATTTTCCGATTGATGGGCCAAATGCTGCCGCGCTCGGTTTTTCCGAAGCGCAGCTCAATGCCAACACTAGCCACCGGTCCGTCTATCTGCCCATCGTCCGCGACCGTGAGCCGGAGGTGCTCGAACTGTTCGACTTTCCCGACGCGAGCCTGGTCACCGGCAAGCGCGAGAGCACGAGCGTGCCAGCGCAGGCATTGTTCCTGCTCAACAGCCCGTTCGTCGCAGACCTGGCTGGGTCACTCGCAAACCTGCTGTTGCGCTGGCAGTCCAGCGGCGTGAGTGCGGATGAGACAGCGCAGCTCAGGGAACGCGTGAATGTGGCTTACTGGCTCACCCTCACCCGCCCGCCTACCACGAACGAACTCAAGGCCGCGCAGGACTTTTTTGCGAAGTTCCTCGGCGACAAGCCGGCCAGCCCCGCGTTGCAAGCCGCCGCGTGGACTAGTTTTTGCCGCGCGCTCTTTGCGAGCGCAGAGTTTAGACAGTTGAATTAATCTTCTCGCCGTGTCTGTCTGCTGAAACTCATACGATCGCTCAACTTATGCAAACGCTCCCTTTCACCCGCCGCGCAGCGCTCTCCAGCGTGTCGTGCGGCTTTGGCTGGCTGGCTTTTTCCGCGCTGGCCAACAAGTTGTCTGCTGCCGCTGGTGACAAGCCCCTTCTGCCAAAGCAGCCGCATTTCACACCCCGCGCCAAGCGCGTCATCTTCCTGTGCATGAACGGCGGGCCGTCGCACGTGGATACGTTCGACTACAAGCCAAAGCTCGTGGCCGACGATGGCAAGCCCGGCTCACGCCCCGGCAGTGTGTGGATGGCACCGAAAGCCGAGTTCAAACAACGCGGCCAATCCGGCCTTTGGATTTCGAGTCTGTTTCCGAATGTCGCGCAGCACGCAGACGACCTCGCGCTTGTCCGCTCAATGCAGACGGATTTACCCGCGCACCCCCAGGCGTTCCTGCGCATGCACACCGGCACGTCGCAGTTTGTGCGGCCGTCGCTTGGCGCGTGGGCGACCTACGGCCTCGGCTCGGAGAACGAGAACCTGCCCGGCTTCATTACCATCGCGCCACCCAACAACGTCGGCGGTGCGCAGAACTACGGCAGCGCGTTCTTGCCGGCAATTTATCAGGGCACGCGCATTGGCAGCGGCGGGCGGTTCACTGGCTCACAAGCACAAGTGAAAAACCTCCAACCGCCCGGCACCGCGCAGGCGCAGCGGCTGGAACTGGATTTGATTCAAACGCTCAACCGCGAGGCGCTCGCCCGCAACCCGCATAACGCAGAGGTCGAGGGAGTCATCGAGAGCTTCGAACTGGCCTACAAGATGCAGAGCCAGATGCCCGCGGTGCTGGATTTGAACAAGGAAAGCACCGCGACGCGACAACTCTACGGCATCGGCGAGCGCGACACTGATGACTTCGGCAGGAAATGCCTCATGGCCCGGCGCTTCATCGAAGCGGGCGTGCGCTTTGTGGAAGTCGGGTCCGGCAACTGGGACCACCACTTCAATCTCTCCGGCGCGCTGGCCCGGAGTTGTGGCGGTGTGGACAAGCCCATCGCTGGTCTGCTCGCCGACCTTAAGCAGCGCGGACTGCTCAAGGACACGCTCGTCATATGGGGCGGTGAGTTCGGCCGCACGCCCTACGCGCAGGGCAACGACGGCCGCGACCACAATAACAAGGGCTTCACGCTCTGGTTGGCCGGCGGGGGCGCAAAGGGCGGGACCAGCTATGGCTCAACCGACGAGCACGGCGCTGAAGCGGTGCAAGACAAGGTCAACATCCACGACCTGCATGCGACGATCCTGCACCTGCTTGGACTGAACCACGAGAAGCTCACCTTCCGCTACGCCGGCCGCGACTTTCGCTTGACCGACGTGAAGGGCGAAGTGGTTAAGGGCGTGGTTGCTTGAAGGGCGGTTGAGACGCAAGCAGGGACACCCCGCACTGAATGTCCCGTCTAACGGCGTTTTCTCCGACATTCGTAAGCCGAAGCAAAATGCTGCTTCAAAAAGTTGGCTGACTGATATTGAGGGGTGATGGGGTTCAATCGCCGGATCCGGCCACCCCCTTGCCTCTCGTTCCTTGGCCCGCCAAACTTCGTCCATGAAATATCGCCGCTTTGGTAAGACCGAGTTACAGATGCCTGTCATCTCCTGCGGCGGTATGCGCTACCAGCACAAGTGGCAGGACGTGCCTCCGCAAGAGATCCCCAAGGACGGCCAGGCCAACCTCGAAGCCACCATCTGCCGCGCCCTCGAACTCGGCATCAACCACATCGAGACCGCGCGCGGCTACGGCTCCAGCGAAATGCAGCTCGGCTGGGTGCTCCCGCAAATCAAGCGTGACCGCCTCATCGTGCAGACCAAAGTCGCCCCCTTCGCCGACCCCGAGGAATTCCTCCGCACCTTCGACCAGTCCATGAAGTATCTGCGGCTCGACCACGTGGAACTCCTTTCCTTACACGGCATCAACCACCGCCAGCACCTCGACTGGACCCTCCGCAAAGGCGGCTGCCTCGAAGCTGCCCGCAAACTCCAGCGCGCAGGCCGCTGCCGCCACATCGGCTTCTCCACCCACGCCACCACCGACATCATCCTCGACGCCGTCCGCTCCGGCGAGTTCGCTTACTTCAACGTCCACTGGTATTTCGTCAACGACCTCAACTGGCCCGCCATCGAAGCTGCCACCGCCCTCGACATGGGCGTCTTCATCATCAGCCCCAACGACAAAGGCGGCAAACTCTACGCCCCGCCCCCGAAGCTTGTGGATTTCTGCGCGCCGCTCACGCCGATGCAGTTTAACTCCCTCTACTGCCTCGCCCGCCCGCAAGTCCACACCCTTAGTTGCGGCGCGGCCAAACCCTCTGACTTCGACGATCACATCGCCGGCCTCGCCCACTACGACCGCGCGGCGGAAATCACCGCGCCGATTGAAGCGAAGCTCCGCGCCGAGATGCTTCGCGTCCTCGGCGAAGACTGGTGCCGCCGCTGGGCCGATGGCCTCCCGCACTATGTGGATGTGCCAGGCGAAATCAACGTGACTGAAATCCTCCGCCTCTGGACTTACGCCAAGTCCCTCGGCCTCGTGAACTGGGGCAAGATGCGCTACAATCTGCTGGGCCAAGCCGACCACTGGTTTCCCGGCCAAAATGCCGCCAGCTTCGACGAGCGCAAGCTGATGGAGACCATTAAAAATAGCCCCTTCGCCGCCCGCATCCCGCAAATCCTCCGCGAAGCTCATGCAATGATGTGGGAGGCTCCGGTGAAACGGCTAAGTCAGAGTTGACCGTGAGATTGGTGAGTACCTGGTCACCAGGAGTTCACGGCAACTTATTGGGAATAAGCGGTGATCCAGAGGGCGCATTTACTCTGCGCGTTTCATTTTTCAATGCTGAGTAATTCCAGCTGGCACGAATCGTACACTTTGGTCGTCCGCTAGCCCCGTTGGGCAAGGGCCGAGTTATTTGCTTCTTTGTTTCAAATTCCTTTTCCCGTCCTCGTTCACTCCCCACAATCCCACACATGAATGTGACCGTCCGTGGACGCACACGCCACTTCCGTACTGTGAGCTTTGACGCGGCGAAAAACCGGGTCCTGCTCATCGAGCAACGCTTACTGCCGCATGAGTTCAAAGTCGTGGGCACGCGCGACTTCCGCGCGACCGCCGTTGCCATCCGCGATATGGTCGTGCGTGGCGCGGGCGCCATCGGCGCGACTGCGGCTTACGGTCTGGCGCAAGGTGCACGGGCGTTTCGCGGGCGGGATTTGGGAAAGTTTCAAGCACATGTGGAAGCCGTCTTCCAAACCCTGGCGCAGGCCCGGCCCACCGCCGTTGACCCTGTGAACGCGATGCTCGACCTGCGTCGAGCCATGTCCGTCGGCACGACCGTCGCCGAGCAACAAACCCTCGCGCTAAGGGCAGCGGAGCGCTTCGCTGACGAAGACGTGGCGCATTGCAAGGCCATCGGGCGGCACGGCGCGAAGCTGATTCGCAACGGCATGAGGGTGCTCACGCATTGCAACGCGGGCTGGCTGGCCTTTGTGGACATCGGGACCGCCACCGCGCCGATGTATGCAGCTCAAGCGACGGGTCGACGCTTCCACGTCTTCTGCGACGAGACACGCCCGCGCTCGCAGGGCGCGACGCTCACGGCCTGGGAACTGGCGCAGCAAGGCGTGCCACATCAGATCATCGCCGACAACGCGGCGGGCTTCCTCATGTGGCGCGACGAGATTGACCTCGTCATCGTCGGCAGCGACCGCACGCTGGGCCGCACCGGCGAGGTGGCGAACAAGATTGGTACCTACACAAAAGCCGTGCTCGCGAAGCGTCATGGGATTCCCTTTTACGTCGCCATTCCGCTTTCGACGATTGACTGGCAGATGCGGTCGGGCCGGGACATTCCCATCGAGGAGCGTAGTGAGAGCGAAGTGCTCGGGGCGTGGGGAATTGTCCAAGGTCCAAAGTCCAAGGTCCAAAGTTTAAAGTCGGGCGAGCGCGCCTTCGTGCGCGTGGCGAACCCAACGAGCAGGGCGCGCAATCCGGGCTTCGATGTCACGCCGCCGGAACTCATCACCGGCATAATCACGCCCGAAGGCATCTTCAAGCCCGGCGAACTGTGGCGGCACCGCGCCAAACTGGGCGGGCCGGCCTGAGCCACGCTCCGGCCTTTGTGATTGCCCCCCGGCGCGTCGTGCGTTGTCATTTGCCCGCAACGAACGACATGGCCGCGCCCTTCTCGCACCTCAAAGACCTCGATTACTCCGTCGTGCAACAGTGCATGCACTGCGGCCTGTGCCTGCCCACCTGCCCGACCTACGACGCCACCAAGCTCGAGCGCAACTCCCCGCGCGGACGCATCTCCCTCATGCGCGCCGTCGCTGACGGCCGGCTCGAGGCGACCGAGGCGTTCGGCGAGGAAATGTATTTCTGCCTTGGCTGCCTTGCGTGCATGACCGCCTGCCCAGCGGGCGTAAACTACGCCGAACTCTTCGAGCATGCGCGCGCCGAGGTCGAGGCCAAAGGCGTGCTGAACAACCCGAAACGCAACGCCATCCGCAGCTTCAGCGTCGGCTGGCTGTTCATGGACCTGAACCGATTGAAGGTGCTCGGTTTTGCGATGCGCCTTTACCAGCAGCTCGGCGTGCAATGGCTCGTGCGCAACAGCGGCGTGATGAAGCTCATGCCCAAACGCCTCCGCGAGCTGGAGGCCATGACGCCGGACATCCAGCCTGCGCTCTCCGCTGACCTCATCGCTCCCCTTACGCCCGCTCGCGGCCAGCGCCGCTACCGCGTCGCCATGCTCACCGGCTGTGCGCAAGACCTCATCTTCAGCGACGTCAACGTAGACACCGTCGAGGTGCTCGCGCGCAACGGCTGCGAGGTCATCACCCCGCCCGAGCAACACTGTTGCGGCTCCCTCCACGCTCATAACGGTGAGTGGGAACTCGCGCAGCGCCTCGCCCGCCGAAACATCGACCAGTTCCCGCCGGACCAGTTTGACGCCATCATCACCAACGCTGGCGGCTGCGGTTCGCATCTGAAGCACTACGCCGCGCTGCTCAAAGGCGACCTCGTGTATGAAAAGCGCGCCCACGCGTGGGACGGGAAAGTGAAGGACATCCACGAATGGCTCGCCCAAATCGGCATCGAGCCGCCCAAGCCCCGAACGGAATGTGGAACGCGGAATGCGGAATGCGGAATGAAACCCGACGCTTCTGCCTCTGAACTCTCAACTCTCAACTCTCAACCCTCAACTGTGGTCACCTACCACGAGTCCTGCCACTTGTGCCACGGCCAGAAAGTCACCGCCCAGCCCCGCGCGCTGCTCAAGGCCATCCCCGGTGTAAAACTGGTGGAACTGCCCGAGAGCAACTGGTGCTGCGGCAGCGCGGGCATCTACAACCTCACGCAGCCTGAGATGGCCAACGACCTCCTCGAACGGAAAATCAAACACATCCGCTCGACGAAGGCCGAAGTCGTCGCCACCGGCAACCCCGGCTGCCTGCTCCAGATCGTCAACGGCGCGAAGGCGGAAGGCTTAAACCTCCGCACCGCGCACCCTGTTACGCTGCTCGCGGAGGCGTATCGGCGAGAGGCATAACCAGCGGACCGCCCGCACTCCCTGTCCATCAAAGCAGTGCCGTCTGCGCGGGCGAAGATGCAGCAGGAGCTTTGCCGCTGCGCTTCAAGAGAGCCAAAAACGCGGCTTCCTCTATTACGGTCACGCCCAACTCTTGCGCCTTGGCCAACTTGCTCCCCGCATCCGCGCCGCAGACAAGGTAATGCGTCTTGGTGCTCACCGAGCCGGAAACGCTACCGCCTAACGACCTGATCTTCGCGGAAGCCTCGTCACGACCCATGCTGGCCAGCGTGCCGGTGATGACGAAAGTTTTGCCGGTGAATGGGGCGTCCGCCGTAGCACCTTGCTCCCCACGTGGATTGATGTCTAACGCATGCAAGCGATGCAAAACTTTTTTGCCAAGCTTACATGCAAACCAATCCAAGCATGCCTGCGCCGCCACCGGGCCGACGACCACCACGGCGTCCATGTCCGCCGCGCCTTTCTTTTTGGCGGGTGCGGCGAAGCCAGCGGCGATGAGTTTTGCGCCGGTCGCGTTGGCCTGCGCGAGCAACTCAGCCTGCCGTGCGGCAAGCTGCTGCTTCTCCAAATCGGTTTTGTCCTTGTTCACCTTGGCGCGCGGGCTAGCGGCTTCGGCTGCTTCGCGGAGGCGGTGCAAAGCCACCACGTCGCCGAGCAAGGGGGATGGCGGCACCGCCGCGAGGTCCACATGGAAGCGGGCAACATCCCGCGCCGTCTCTTCGCCGATCTCGGGGATCGCCAGTGCAAACAACCAGCGCGAAAGCGGCATGGCGCGTGAGCGGGTGACGGCCTCGATCAGCTTGGCCGCGTTCTTCTCGCCGAAAACGCGCGGCTCTTCGTCGGTGCCGAGGTTCAGCGCGCTAAGTTCGGGGAGCCTGAGCTTGAAGACATCAAGCGGTTCGCAAACTAAGCCGCGTTCAATGAGCTTCTCAGCCACAATGCCGCCCAGCCCCTCAAGGTCAAGTGCCTTGCGCTGCGCGAAGTGTTCAAGCCGCCGCGTCTGCTGCGCCGGGCAACCCGCGACATTATGGCAGCGCCACGCTACTTCTTCTTTCTCGCCAGCGGAGACCGATTCCTTCGCGATTGGCCCACCGCAGGCCGGGCACTTGCCGCCAACGTGCTTAAACAAGTCGAATTGCTTTGCCCCCGGAGGCCGCTTGGTCTTCATCACCTCAAAGACCTCCGGAATTACCATGCCGGCCTTGCGGATGACGACAGTGTCGCCGATGCGGATATCTTTGCGCCGGATTTCGTCCTCGTTGTGCAGCGTGGCGCGCGCGATGGTCGAACCTTGCACGAAGACCGGCATAAGCTCCGCAACCGGCGTGAGCACCCCGGTGCGACCCACCTGCACGGTGATAGCGACCAGCACGGTCTCGGCGGGCTGAATCCAAGGGATGGGCTTGTGAACGATGGCCCAACCAGGGGCGCGAGTCTTGAGCCCGATGCGCTCACAGTCAGCTAGGTCATTCACTTTGAGCACCACGCCATCAATTTCGTAAGGGAGCCGCGTGCGCAAGTCGCGCTCCTCGTCATAGCCGCAGACGACGTGCTCACGGTATTGGCGCAGGACTTCATCAATGTCGTTGCATTTCCACCAAGCCGTCTGCACCGGCAAGCCCAGGGCGCGAAGCTGCTCCAACATTTCTGCGTGCGTGCGGAACTCAACGCCCTCGCTGACGCCGACGGCGTAAAACACCGCGCGCACCGGGCGTTGCGCGACGATGCGCGGGTCAAGCTGCTTAAGCGTGCCGGCGGTGGCGTTGCGGGCGTTGGGCAACGGCGCTTCGCCGGCAGCAGCAAGCTTCGCGTTGAGTGCTTCGAACTCCTTTGTCGCCATGTAAGCCTCACCGCGCACTTCGAGTAGGGCGGGCGGACGCTTCGTGTCGAGCTGAAGCGGAATGGAGCGGATGGTGCGGAGGTTAGTTGTGATGTCGTCACCCTGTCGGCCATCACCGCGCGTCGCCCCGCGCACGAGCTTGCCGTCACGGTAAAGGACACTGATGGATACCCCGTCCACTTTTGGCTCTAGTAAATAGCTCAGCCGTTCGCGCCCAAGCTGCTTACGGATGGTGGCGTCGAACGTGCGGAGCTCCTCCAGCGTGCGTTCATCTTGCGCGCGGTTGCGCAACTCGCGGTTTGGCTCCTCGTCCTTCGTGGGCAAGTCGGACGCCTGGATTTTCTCCAGCGAGAGCATGGGCTGCTCGTGGGTGACGCGTTGGAAGCTTTGCGTTGGTGCTCCGCCAACGCGCTGACTAGGCGAGTCCGGTGTGGCGAGGTCAGGAAACTCCTTCTCCAACTTTAGCAACGCGGTGTAGAGCGCGTCATATTCGCGGTCAGAAACGGTTGGTTTGGCCTCCACGTAATAGGCATGGTCGTGGCGGCGCAGTTCGTCAGCGAGCTGCGCGTGGCGAGACTTGGCTTGGGCGTGCGTCATGGCAACTAACAGCGTGAGTCTTAGCCGGTTGGCCAGAGGAAGGCGAGCCAGCATTCGCCGCCAACAGGCAAAGAAAAATTTTCGCCTTCGCAACGCGGAGCGGGGTGTTACGTTACGACTAACTTTAACCCCTCACGCGTATGCGCTCGTTACTGCTCTCAATTATTCTGTTTTTTTGCTTGTCGGCCAATACGTTCGCGGCCGCGTTGCCCATCGTCAGCGAAGTCGAGTTCCAGCCGTTTGTCGCCCAAGTGCGCCGGCTTATCGAGGCGACCGACTACCTCGGCGCGCCGTTCAGTGCGGCGGACAAGGCGGCACTCAACGCCACAATGGAGTCGCCCGACCACAAGGCCGCCGTCGCGAAGCTGCAGGAAATCCTCGACCGCTACGCAATCTTCGGCGTCCACATCAACCCCGAGATGCGCGTGAAAGTCGCTCAAGGTGACGCGAAACCCGAGCTCACGCAGGACGGCTGGCGGCAGTTTCTCGTGAAGGTCGCCAACGAGTCCGGCACCACTGCGCCGCTCGCCGCCGTCAGCCCGAACGCGCAGTCTGTCCACAACGTCCGCACAGCGACGACATCCTCCGACCGCGCGCTGCGTAAGGTCGGCGACACGCCCTCGCTCAAACTAACGGATCTGTGGCTTGATTTGCAGATGTTCAACCAGCAGCCGTTGCGGCCCACGCTCTCCGGCCTCACGGTCGAGTATCGCATCGTGCAGCTTTACAGCCGCGACGCTGGGAAGCGCGAAGCAAAGATTAGCTTCAACGTTGGCCAAGGCACGCAGGACATCGGCTTCCGCAACGAAGTGGATTTGCTCTTCACCTGTCTTCCCACGCCGGAAATCACGCTGGGCGTGAAGGACGAAAACGGAAAGCCCGCGACCGCCGGCTTCCTCATCCGCGACGCGCAAGGCCGCGTGTATCCGTCGCAAGCCAAGCGGCTCGCGCCGGACTTCGCGTTTCATCCGCAGGTCTATCGCATGGACGGCGAGAAGCTGCGGCTGCCAGCGGGGACTTACACCATCGAGTTTGATCGCGGCCCGGAGTCGGTGAAGGAGACCCGCACGGTGAACGTGACGGCGGCGACGAAGCGGCTGGATTTCACAGTGAGACGCTGGATTGACCCGCTCAAGTTCGGCTACGTCTCCGGCGACCACCACATCCACGCCGCCGGCTGCGCGCATTACACGAACCCGACCGAGGGCGTCCACGCGCCCGACATGGTGCGGCACATTTTGGGCGAGGACTTGAAGGTTGGCGCAAACCTTACGTGGGGACCGTGCTTTGATTATCAGAAACAGTTTTTCACGGGGAAGGACGACAAGGTTTCGCTGCATCCCTACGTGCTGCGCTACGACGTGGAGGTCTCCGGCTTCGGCTCGCACCAGAGCGGGCATCTGTGCCTGTTGCGGCTCAAGGAGCAGATGTATCCCGGCGGCGAATCAAAGCACCACTGGCCCACACTCGGCCTGAACACGCTGCGCTGGGCGAAGCGGCAGGGCGCGCTCGTGGGCCCGGCGCACTCGGGCTGGGGCTTGCAGCCTGCGGCACCCGGCCAACGCGACGCGGTCTCCAGCAAGACGGCGCAGGATTTTCGCGGTGTGGCGGACGCGCTGCCAAATTACGTGGTGCCGCCCTTCAACGGCATTGGCGCGAACGAATACATCATGAACGTGACGCACACCGTGCCTGGCCCCGACGGCAAGCCGGTAGCGGCCGTGGACTTCCTCAGCATGGTGGACACGCCCCACCTGTGGGAGCTGAACATTTGGTACCACACGCTCAACGTCGGCTTCCGCACCCGCATCAGCGGCGAGACGGATTTCCCCTGCATCTACGGCGAAAAGGTCGGCCTCGGCCGCAGCTATGTGAAGCTGCCGACGAAGTGGACTTACGAGGACTGGTGCGAAGGTATTCGCGCGGGGAACAACTATGTGAGCGATGGCCGCAGCCATCTGCTCGACTTCAAGGTGAACGCGACGGCGCTCGGCGAGCGGGGCAGTGAAATGAAATTGAGCGCGCCCGGCTTTGTGAAAGTGACCGCAAAAGTCGCCGCCTATCTCAACCCGCAGCCCAATCCCGTGATTAAGGCCAGTCCGCAAAGCGCCAAGCCGTATTGGGACATCGAGCGCGCCCGCATCGGCGAGTCGCGCGAGGTGCCAGTGGAACTCACCGTAAATGGCAAGGCCGTCGAGACGAAGCGTATCGTCGCCGATGGCTCGCAGGTGAACCTTGTCTTCGAGACGAAGATCGACCGCAGCAGTTGGGTCGCCTTGCGCATTCTGCCCAGCAGCCACACGAACCCGATCTGGGTAATGGTTGGCGACCAACCCGTGCGCGCCTCCAAGCGCAGCGCCGAGTGGTGCGCGCAATCACTCGAAGTCTGCTGGCAGCAGAAGGAGCGCACCTACGCCGCGACCGAGCTGGACCAGGCCCGAAAGGATTACGAACACGCCCGACAGGTCTATCGCAAACTGCTGGCCGAATCGCCGGTAGACTGACGCCCGGTACGACTCGGGTGACGGCCTATAAAACCGTCACCGTAATTCCACTTGGCCAGACAACGTCGCCAGACTAATCTTTGCTATGGCTTTGGTTTTAACCCTTTTGCTCGCAGGCGCTATTCTGCTCCTCGCAGAGACGGTTTTGCCGGGCATGATCGCCGGTATTATCGGCGCCTGTTGCCTGCTTGCCGGGGTCGTGGCGGGCTATCGGGAGTTTGGCTTAGAGACAGGGAATTGGATTCTCATTGGTACTCTGGGCGGTTTAGGCATCGGGTTTTTCCTCTGGCTAAAATACTTTCCGGAGAGTCGTATCGCCGGGCTTTACACGTCAAAAGGCGTGGTCGGTGACATCGGCACGGAGCGCCCGGAACTGATAGGCCAGTCTGGCATGGCATACACGGCTTTGAGGCCCTCGGGCGTCGCAGTCATCGGCGGCCAGCGCGTGGATGTCGTGACCGAAGGTGCACTGATCGAACGCGGCGTGAACATCCGCGTCATCGCCGTAGAAGGCGCGCGCGTGGTCGTCAGACAAGTTTAATTTTGGTCAAAAACCCTAATCCAACCTCATATCATGAATCCCACTCCCTTCCTCGCCCAAAGTTTCACCGCCAGTGCGCTTCTGATCGGCTGCCTTTTCTTGGTGGCTTTTGTGGTCATCATCATTGTTTTAAACTTTGGCATGATCTACATCCGCGCCATGTTCAGCGGCGCGAAGGTCAAGTTTTCCGATCTCATCGCTCTCAAGCTTCGCAGCGTCCCTGTCGGCAGCATCGTGGACACGCGCATCACCGCGGTGAAATCCGGAATCCCCATGTCGATTGACGATCTCTCCACACACTACCTTGCCGGTGGCAACATCGAGGCTGTAGTGCAAGCACTGATCGCGGCCAAGAAGGCCGGCATACACTTGAACTTTGACCGTAGTTGCGCAATCGACCTCGCCACCAAGGGCACGGGTAAGACCGTCCTCGAAGCCGTAAAAACCTCGGTTAATCCCAAAGTCATTGATTGTCCCGCGCCCACCTCGGGCAAGGTGGCCATCGATGCCGTGGCCAAGGACGGCATTGCAGTGAAGGTCAAAGCCCGCGTCACCGTGCGCACCAACTTGGACCGCTTTGTGGGCGGCGCGACCGAGGAGACCATCGTTGCCCGGGTAGGCGAAGGCATCGTCTCCACCATCGGTTCCTCCGACAGTTACAAGGCTGTACTCGAAAACCCCGACCGTATTTCCAAGACCGTGCTCGATAAAGGCCTCGATTCTGGCACTGCGTTTGAAATCCTCTCCATTGACATCGCCGACGTAGATGTGGGCGAAAACGTCGGCGCGAAGCTGCAGGCCGAGCAAGCCGAGGCGAACAAGCTCATCGCACAGTCGCAGGCCGAAGTCCGTCGCGCCGCCGCCGTGGCCACCGAGCAGGAGATGGTCGCCCGCGTGTCCGAGATGCGGGCGCGCGTTGTCGAGGCCGAGGCGCAAGTGCCACTGGCAATGGCTGAGGCCTTCCGCAACGGCAATCTCGGCGTCATGGACTACTACAAGATGAAAAACGTGCAGGCCGACACGGGCATGCGCGATAGCATCGCCACCGCCGGGGCTACCCCTCAAGTGAAGAGCTGAACGCCTCACCGTGGCATTACTGATGCACGCAGGACTGGCAACTCACGGGCTGTTAGGGTTTACCGACAACCCTTATATCATCCTTGCAATCGTAGTCATCTCAGCCATTTCAAGCTGGTTACAAAACCGCAAAAAGAAACAAAATCAAGCTGAGCGGTGGGGGGGCGAGGAAAACGCAGACTACGAGCCCAACCCTCAGACCGGCGGGGGAACCACCTCCAACTCGAACCAGCCGCTTAATTGGGAAGAAGAGTTAAAGCGGCTGCTCGAGGGTAAGCCACCGCTCGATGGCACCGTGGGCGCTCCGCCCCCGCCCCCGCCGCCCATTATCCGGCGCACGGACCCACCTCCGGTGCCCGAACCGATCGCGCGCGAAAGCGAGACGCCACCCGAGGAAAATTACGCCGCCCGTGAGAGCTCTTCGCCGTGGGCGAATGAAACGCTTGACTCTCTGCCTGCGCCGACGAAGCCGCTTGCCCATCTCGAGCACAACACGCAGGCCTATCATCGCGCCACGCGACTCCATGAGACTATCTCCGCCCGAATGCGCCAGGTGAGCGAGCAGACCGAAAGGCATGGCAATCCGATTACCCTGCCGCAACTCGCCCGCAAGGAAGTCGTATCAGCCGACTTGCGTGCCGTGGTGGGGTTACTCCGCCAGCCCGCCACCGCCCGACAAGCCTTGCTCGCCTCCTTCGTGCTCGCTCCGCCAAAGGCGCTGGAGACTTGATCTGACTTCCTAAGGCACCAGCCACAAACCGCTCCAGCGCGCGGCCGTCCAGTTGAAGACGGCGCGTTGATGGCCCTCGTCAGAAAGCTGTAACCACTCGATTTGATCTACGGTCGAGACCAGCACAGCGAAATTTTCGTACCCCACTTCCAACTGTTTCGCGGTCACCTTTGCGGCTTTCAACTCAGGCGCGATAGCGTCGCCCGGCGCATGAATGTCGGAGCCGGGCGGTTGATTGGCGCAGTAATTCCGCCGGCTAACAAGCGGCAGCTTCTGCCAGTGTTCCGCCGCGATGGCGTCGTTCACATGAACCATCGTGCCGCTGCTGATACGGAGTTGTGTGCGGCGGGCGGGATCGTAAAAAAGCCAGTGCGCCTGCTGGCAAAGTCCAAGCTGATGGACCTTCTGCGCACGCGCGTCCGAATATGCCACGAGCCAGCGCTTGGCGACATCCACCTGCCGGAGCACGACCACCCGTATGGAGCACTCGAATAAATTTGTGGTGCCAAAAACCGGCGTGCGGAACGGATGTGCGGGCTTGCCAACGGCTTGCTCCAGTTCGCACCAAAGTTCGGCGGGCAGCAAGCCAAGGTCGTCAACGGAGCGGCGAATGGGATTGGTCATGGGGAGTCGCAATTCTTGGTGTGTAATGGGTTATGGCGCTTTCAGGATGCACGCACCACTAAAGCTCACGGCAGCCGTTCGCCGCGCGCGGATTCAAGCAGTCGATACCATTCCTCGCGGGACAGCTCGACCTGCGGAGCAAGCGCGCCTTCGCGGATTTTTTCCGGTTTGGTCGAGCCGACGATAGGCACAATGCCGGCGGGATGTTTGAGCAGCCAAGCTAGCGCAAGGGTTCCACGCGGGCTGCCGCGCACGCGGGCCAGCTCGTCCAGTTCCAACCCGACACGTTCAACGCGGTATTTCTCCTGCGACGGCAGCAACCGCCGCGCACCGTCCGCCAGCAGGCCGCCCGCAAGCGGGCTCCACGCCATCGGCGTGACGCGCTCAGCGAGGCATTGGTCAAGCGTGCCGTCAATAAAGGTGCTCAGATTGGCGAGGCTGATTTCGACTTGGTTGACGACGAGCGGAAAATCCAAAGCGCGCTGCAAAACGGTTAGCTGCGCTGGCCGGAAGTTGCTCACGCCGAACTCGCGCACCTTGCCCTGCTGCCGGAGTTGCGCGAAGGCTGCGGCCACCTCGGCAGGGTTCATCAGCCAGTCAGGCCGGTGGAGTTGAAAGAGGTCAATTGTCGCTACGCCCAAACGGCGAAGCGATTGCTCGCAGCTCCACACGATATGCGCAGCGGAAAAATCATAGCGGAAGGGCGCTTCCGGCCGCGGCTCTCCAGCGAGGCGAATACCGCACTTCGTCGCAATGAGCACACTCGCACGCATCCCGCTGACCTCGCGGAGCACGTCACCGAAAGTTTTTTCTGCGCGGCCACCACAATAGATATCCGCGTGATCGAAGAGCGTGTAGCCCGCTTCGTAGGCAGCAAGGATAGCCGCACGGCCCACACTGCGCCCAAGTTCCTCGGTATCCGCGATGCGCCAGCAGCCGTAAGCCATGCGGCTTGCGCGCAAAGAGCTTGGACCAAGAAAAAGCGAATTCATGTTCCGTAGGAAACTTAGCGTAGGCACGCCGCTAGGGCGCGTGAAGGTAAAAGGCGCACGCAACTCCAGGCCGTCTATAAACTAAAACGGCCTTACTCCTTCACGGCCACGACGAACTGATTCGAGGTCGCCAAGCCCAACTTGATGCACAAGGTATCTAACGCAGTAAAGCCGCCGCTGAAGAGAATGTTCTTCAAGCTAATATGCCGCCATGGCCAACCGCCGGTTTGGACACAGTCCAATCCGAACTTCACGCGCAGGCTGATGATCCAGAAGCCGATGGACGGCAGGTAGCCGCGGTCAATGACCTTGAAGCCCGCTTCTTGCACGAGCTTGGTGAGCGAGGCTTGGTTGAACAGATGGAAGTGACGCGGGGTGTGAAAGCCGGCCCAGTAACTGCGTTGAAAGAGATCGAAGTCGAGGCCGCCGACGTTGGGCGTGTCAATGACGAGGAGCGCGCCAGGCTTTAGCTTGGGGCGCAGGTTTAAAAGCGCTTGGCGGGGATCGCGCAGGTGCTCGATGAGCTGGCGCATGAAGGCGAGATCGAAGCCGTCATTTGGCAAACTGGCCACGTCGGTCTCGATATTTCCCTCGCTGCACGCGACATTCAGATCCTTTGCCAAGGCGCGCGCGCGGTCGCTGAAGAGCAGGTCGAAGGCGGTGGCCTGCGCGCCGCAGTCAGCGTAGGCATCGCGGTAGGCGGCGATACGTTTCACGTCGCCGCAGCCGATGTCGATGAGGTTGGTGAACTTGCGCTCGCCCCAGCGCGCGCGGAAGTTGCGGGCGTCCTTGCCCATCTTCCAGCGGATGAGCTTGCTCTCGTGGAAGAGTGGGGAGTTGGGGTTGACCGTGTAATAGGTCGGCGGGTAAAGCGCAGCAACCTCTTCAGGCGCGGGAATGGGGTTGAGATAGACGTGGCCGCATTTCCAGCAGCGGACGATGTCGAACTCGCCGGGGCGGGCATGATACTCGCGATCATCAGTGCGAGAGACGAGCGTCCAGCCGCGTTCGCCGCACATTAGACAGGAACCGTCAGTGCCAGTGTTGGCAGGCATGAGGAAATCGTCAGTTTCTAACAGGCAGTTATCACCTGCCAAAGCGGGCGGCTGCCAAACTCATTGAGGATAAAGAGCTCCGTGATCTTGTGCAGGTGGGCATAGGTCAAATTACGAGGGATAGTTCGCCGGGAGAGGTGAGCGTAAAAGCACCCAGTCAAGCCAACGCCTCCTTCAGGCGAGCCATCAGCTCGGCATGGGTTTCAAGCGCAGGAAACTGCGAAAACTCCCGCTTAACGTTGGCGGGCGCATGCAGCAGGAAGCCTTGGTCCGCCTGCACGAGCATCGCCGTATCGTTGTAGGAATCGCCGGCAGAGAGAACACGGTAGTTGAGCCGTTGCAGGGCGCGGACGGATTCGCGCTTCTGGTCTGGCATCCGCAGCTGATAACCAATAATGCGGTCGCGCTCCACGAGAAGCCGGTGACAGAAGAGGGTGGGCCAGCCAAGTTGGCGCATCAAGGGATGAGCGAACTGCTCGAATGTGTCACTGAGAATGATGACCTGTGTGAGCGTGCGCAGCTCATCGAGAAATTCCTTCCCGCCGGGCAACGGTCGGAGCGTTGCAATGACGGCCTGGATATCAGCGAGTTTGATGCCGTGCCGGTCAAGGATGCCGATGCGATAACGCATCAGTTTGTCATAGTTTGGCTCGTCGCGCGTGGTGCGGCGCAATTCGGTAATACCCGTCTTCTCGGCCACGGCGATCCAGATTTCTGGGACGAGGACGCCTTCCAAATCCAAAGTGACGATCGTCTGCTTCACGGTGGAGGGAGATTGGCGGCAGGGCGAGCGGAAGTCGAGTGCCGGCGTGTCACCCAGCGCGATGCTGAGATTGGACACCGAGCGGGTGTTCGGTGCATCATCTTGGTCAGAATTCGAACCGGCCAGTGCCCACTGAAGCGCCTAAACCATCGCCCATGCAACGCCTGCTCACTCGGCTGGCGGACGCGGTATATTTGTATCCGCGCGCGTTCTTATATCCGCAGGTGGCGCTATTCTGCGTGTGCTTGATCTACACGGTGCGGCACCTCGATTTCCATACCAACCGCAACGACCTCGTAGGCTCAGACAAGAAGTATCACCAAAACTTCCTCGCGTTCAAAAAAGAGTTCCCCGGTCAGGATGACCTGGTGGTCATCGTCGAGAGTGACCGGCAGGACAAGAACCGGCAGTTCGTCGAGCGGCTTGGTGCACGGCTAGAGGCAGAGACAAACCTCTTCACAGATGTTTTCTACAAGGGCGACCTCAAGCTAATGGGCAGCAAGGCCCTCCTGTTCGTGCCGCAGGCCGACCTTCTGGAGTTAGAAAAGAAGGTCAAGGACTACCAGCCGTTCATTAACAACTTCTCGCAGGCGACGAACCTAGTTTCGCTCTTCACCATTCTTAATCGCCAGTTTCGCACCGCGAAGCAGGAGGCGAATGCGGAGAACGAGTCCATGCTCGGCGCGCTGCCGGCGCTAGAGCGTATTGTAAACGAGGCGCGTGCGGGCCTGCAACGGCCCGGCCGGCCACCATCGCCGGGCGTGAGCGCGCTCTTCGGAGGCGGGCCTGAGGCCGAGCGCGAGATGTATGTAACCTTCGGCAACGGCCGAATGTATCTCGTGACCGCGCACGCGAAGCGGGAGGATCTAAACGGTGCCGCTGTGGAGCGACTGCGCGCACTGGTGGCGGAAACGCAGCGTGAAGTGCCGGGCGTAAACGTGGGCATCACGGGCGAGCCGGTGCTGGAGTTTGACGAAATGGCGCAATCGCAAGTGGACACCACGCTGGCGACCATCGTGGCACTGGTGTTGGTGCTCATCATCTTCATCTACGGCTATGCAGAAACGGGCCGGCCACTCAAGGCTACCGCGGTGTTAATTGTTGGTCTGGCTTATACGATGGGCTACACGACGCTGACGGTCGGACACCTGAACATTCTGACCATTACGTTCGCTCCAATGTTAGTGGGGCTAGCGATTGATTTTGGCGCGCATCTGATAGCGCGGTTCGAGGAGGAATTGCGGCATGGTAAGTCTGAGCGTGAAGCCATCACGCTGGCGATGGTCAACACAGGCCAAGGCATCTTCACTGGCGCGGCCACGACCGCGGCGGCGTTCTTCGCAATGGGGATCACAAATTTCAAGGGCATCCAGGAGATGGGCATTATTGCCGGCGGCGGCCTCATTGTCTGCCTCTTGCCGATGATGACGCTGCTACCGGTGCTGTTGATACGCGGTCGGCAGAACGTGATTGACCGTACCACACCACCAGTGGACCGCCGCGGGCAAATCGAGCGCCTATGGCTAAACCGGCCAGGCGCGGTGCTAGCGGTGACGGCGGGCCTGTGTGCGTTGAGCGCGGCGCGGCTGGGTCGGGTTCAGTTCGATTATAACCTCCTGAATATGCAGTCCGCCGGGCTACCGGCCGTGGTCTTCGAGCACAAGCTCATCAACACGGCGTCAAACTCCGTGCTGTTTGGCGCGGTGGTAGCGGCGGACCTCGAGCAAGCGGCTCGGCTTGAACGACAACTCACCAACCTGACCACCGTTGCAAATGTGCGCTCAATGAGCCAGTTCCTCGCCGAGGAGACCACTCAGAAGCTCGCGCTTATCCGGCAGATCAAGGCCGACGCTGGGACGGTGAAATTTGCCCCGCTTGACCCGCAGCCGCCGAAAGTGCCGGAGCTATTGCAGGTGCTGTTCTCGTTCCAAGGCTTTGTCGGCGCGGCGGAGGACGTGGTGCGGAAGGAGGGAGATGCGAAGCTGGCGGAACAGTTCAAGTCGCTGAAGGGCGCGCTCCAAGCTTGGCGAACCGCGCTGGTTGCCACGCCCGCCGAGCAGGCCGCGCGGCAGTTGGCGCTATACCAGCAAGCGCTGCTGGAGGACTTAGCGGAAACGTTCACCACGCTCGCCAACCAGCAAGCCAGCCCGCTGCGGCCGGAGGATCTGCCGGACGCGCTGCGCAACCGCTTCATCGGAGTGACGGGCAAGTATCTGCTGCAAGTCTATCCCAAGACCGACGTATGGCAGCGTGCGCCGCAGGAGGCCTTCGTGAAGGAACTGCGCACCGTGGACCCGAACGTGACCGGCACACCCGTGCAACTCCTCGAATACACCACCCTGCTCAAGGACAGCTACGTAAAGGCCGCGTGGTATGCGACAGCGGCCATCGCCGTGATGGTGCTGCTGCATTTCCGGTCAATCGTACACGTGGTGTTGGCGCTGCTGCCAGTGGCTGTTGGGACTTTGTGGATGGTCGGCTTCATGGGCTGGGTTGGCATTCCCTTCAACCCGGCGAACATCATGACCCTGCCGCTCGTAGTGGGTATTGGAGTGACCAACGGCATTCACATCCTCAATCGCTTCGGCGAGGAGAAAAAACCCTCCCTTCTGGCCCGCAGCACCGGCCTTGCCGTCCTAGTGTCCGGCCTGACGACCATTGCGGGCTTCGGCAGCCTCATCCTAGCGAAACATCAGGGCATCGAAAGCCTAGGCTATGTGATGGCTGTAGGTACAGCTACCTGCATGGTGGCGGCGCTAACCTTGCTCCCGGCGGTGTTGCAACTGCTGCTAAAACTGGGCTGGCTTAAAGAAAAGGCCCAGTGACGAGAATGCACCCTCATCACTGGGCTGTGAGGAACCGAGGTCAAATGGAACCTCAACCAACTGACAAATAAACTTAATTGCTTGTGAATAAATGTCAAATACGCAATTTGCCTGATTAATGCACTCAACGATAACGATATTGAAGGGCTAAGCCGGCTGGGTTCAACGTTCTTGCTGAGCGGGCAAACTTGACCCCAAACCCCGCGCTCTTACCATCTCAACTGCTTGGTTTACACCGCCAATAATTCTCTAAAGGGGGCACTGGAATCCTCGCAAAGAATCGGAATACGATTCTCACGCTTGTCAGCGCTGGCTTGTCTGCTGTTTACAGCTTTCCGGCTCCTCGCCGCCGAGTGGACCGCCGGTCCGTTTGCGCACGAGTTTTCGCTTACCCTCGCCACGGGCACTCGCGAGGAATGGCTAGGGCCGCTCTACTACCGCGAGGTTTCCGACGGCCAGATGACTTGGGCCATGCCCCCGTTTTTCTCTCGCACGGTTAAGCCCGACGTGGAAATGGAGGAATACGATTTCCTTTATCCGTTGCTCTCCTACGACCGCTTTGGGGAGGAATACCGCTGGCACCTCTTTCAACTCCTGAACTTCTCCGGTGGCCGACAGCAGGACGACCAAGCCGTGGACAAGTTCACGATTTTCCCCTTCTACTTCCAGGGTCGGTCCGCCGATCCCGCTCACAACTACACCGCGCTCCTGCCCTTCTGGGGCACGCTCAAGAACCGCTTGCTCCGGGACGAGATTAAATTGCGCCTCTTTCCGTTATACTCCCGCACGGTCAAACGTGATGTGGTGACGGAGAACTACTTGTTCCCCTTTGTGCATCTGCGCCACGGTCCCAAACTCGACGGCTGGCAGTTCTGGCCGCTCATGGGCCATGAGCACCGCGATCCCTCCATCGGCACCAACTATCTCGGCCTCGAACAGCTTACCCCGGGCCACGACCGCCTCTTCATCGCGTGGCCGTTCTTCTTTAACCAACACAATGGCATTGGCTCGACGAATCCCGTTCATTACCACGCCCTGCTGCCACTCTACAGCCATCAACGTTCACCCAGCCGGGATTCCTCCACCTACGCTTGGCCATTTCTAACCTTTACCGATGACCGGGAAAACCGTTACCGCGAGTGGAACCTGCCCTGGCCCTTCATTGGTTTCGCGCGCGGCGAGGGCAAGCATATGAACCGCGTTTGGCCCTTTTACAGCCACGCAACTAATGCGGTGCTCACCAGCCACTTCATTCTCTGGCCGCTCTATAAATACAACCGCGCTCAAGCCGCGCCGCTTGACCGCGAACGCACGCGCTGGCTGATCTACCTCTACAGCGACACGGTCGAGCGCAACACCGCCACTGGCCAATCAAAGAGCCGAGTCGACCTTTGGCCGCTGTTCAGCGCGCGGCGCGAACTCGATGGGCGCGAGCGCTTCCAACTCCTGGCCTTAATGGAGCCTCTGGTGCCCGGTAACAAGTCCATCGAACGTAACTGGTCGCCTGTCTGGTCGCTTTATCGCCAGGAGAAAAACCCAGGCACTGGCATGCAAAGCGGCTCGCTGCTCTGGAACCTCGCACGTTGGGAGAGTAGCCCGACGAACTCCCGCGCCGCTTTCTTTTTTGGCACAGCGAAGCGCGAAAGGAACGAACACGGCACTCGTTGGCGGTGGTTTGATTGGAGCGCGCCGTCGTCGGCGAAGTGACCGCTTGGATTGAGAACAGGTTGTAAAACGCGATTAGTCGCAAAAGAGTAATTCCGGTTCGTGAGCCTGTTACTGATCGCGCCGCGGTCGATGTTGCCGTTTTGGGCTGTCGGAATCGTATCCCTTACAAGTCCGGCAGGATTTTCCGAACACAGTTTTCAACACTTCATGAGTGCGGCAATTCGGCGGTCTGCGAAACCATCGCTTCACCGCGCTCTGCAGGAGCTTTAGCGAAACGTTGTTTGTGCTGAGAGAAATAAATACCAATCGGCGATCAGACGGTCGGCGGCGTGGCTACGAGGCGCTTGCTATCCGTGGCCAGTTCAATATCGGCGTGGTTGGCGGCACGCCAGCGCGTGGCGGCTTTGAACCAGGCCTCCGCCGCTAGTTCGCACTTCATCTCGAATAACCGAGGCGAGACGTCGTCGCGCCGAACCGCGATCTCGATGCCCGTGATGTCCGAACCTTGGAAATCGTGGCGTTTCCATTCTAACTCCTCCCCGTCCGCGATTCCAGCCGCGCGCCAAACCAACCGGCCAGCGTGCAATTGCAACCGCACCTCGGCCAGTTCGAGCTTTTCGGCGATAAAGACAAAGTTACCCCATAGCGCCTCAGGCGTCGGGCAGCGCTCGGCTTCCATCTCCAGCCACTGCGCCAGCAGCATGGTGTAACGCGACTCGCGCCGCATGTCCTGCATCTCTCGCCAGAAGGTCCGCAGCGAATACCGCGACGACGCCAGCCCGAACGAATGCACGATGTAAATGACCACCAGAAAGCACAAGCCGAGGAATAACGGCACCAGCCGCCCCTGCGACCAGAAAACACCAAAAGCCATCAGCAGAAACAACAGCGAGAGCACATACAGCATCAGCAAAGTGCGCCGGTGGGAGAAACCGAACTCAACTAAACGGTGGTGGATGTGCCGGCGGTCCGGCCGGAAGACCGGCAGACCTTTGAGCGCGCGGCGCACAATCGCCAACGACACGTCAATAATCGGCAATGCGAGAGCGAATACAGGGGCCACCAACGCGGCCGCCACAGTGCCCTTGTTCGACGAGACTAGGGTCAACCCGCCAATCAAGAACCCAAGGAAGTAAGCGCCGCCGTCGCCCATGTAGATTCGCGCCGGCGGAAAGTTGAAGTAGAGAAAACCTGCCAAAACCCCAATCATGCCCACCGACAGCGCCAGCATGAACGAGGAACTACCCTTGCTGGCGTGCGCCAACAACAACATAAGCATGAGACTGATGCCGCCCGCCAGCCCGTCGATCCCGTCGATGATGTTGATTAGATTAGTTAGTGCCACCAGCCACAGTATCGCCGCCAGCAGGCCACTCAAGGAACCGAGGGGCAGACTGGCACCGGTCAGCGGATTGGTGACGTTTTCGAGCGTGAGCCCGCTCCCAGCCACCACGCCGCTAATGAGGATCTGGCCCAGCAGCTTCATTCGGGCGCCGATCGGCGTGAGATCGTCCAACAACCCCAAGCCGAACATCGCCAATGAACCCAACAGCACGATCATTGTCTCGTGAGTAACGGCCTCCGCGCTCAAATATGCCGCCCCCAGCACGCTAGCTACAAATCCCCCCGCCAGAGCCACGCCCCCGAACCGGGGCACCGGGGCCGAACCGCCTTGGTGAAAGCACTTGTCCCGCAGCCAGCCCATGCGGCGGCAACTCGCCAAGATCAACGGAATCAGACCCCATGCGACCAGCAATCCCAGCAATCCGCATGCGACAATGGATGTGATTGACATGAGCGCCGTGGTCAACTGCCGCTGCGGCGGCTGTTAGAAGGCCAAAGGGACTAACGCACAGTGCGGGACGGAACAAAAGCTTAAATATCGCTGGCGGCTGGCCACATTCTCCTTTTCAAGCCCTCGCAAAGCCTCATTCTCCGCCAAACTTTCCGCCTGCCCATAATGCCGGCGGGCTTTTGCCATGCTGCCATTTGCACTGACGATCTTTACCGGGGCGTTCCTGCTCTTCCTCGTACAACCCCTAATCGGCAAATACATCCTCCCGTGGTTCGGCGGCACGCCGGGCGTGTGGACCACGTGCATGCTGTTCTTCCAGTTGGTGCTGCTGGCGGGCTATGCCTATGCACATTTTTTGAGCCGCTGGCTTCAGCCGCGTGGACAGGCGGCGGTGCATCTAGCCTTGTTGCTAGCCTCGCTGATGATGCTGCCCATCATCCCAAGCGAATCGTGGAAGCCCAAGCCCGGCGATGAGCCCATCACCCAAATTCTGCTGCTGTTAGGCGCGACCATTGGCCTACCTTACTTCGTAGTATCCACCACTGGCCCGCTGATGCAGGCGTGGTTTGCCCGCATGAACCCGGGCAGGTCCCCCTACCGCCTTTACGCGCTGTCCAACATCGGCTCCCTGCTGGCGCTACTAGCGTACCCGTTCCTCATTGAACCCAATTACGCGCGCAAGCTTCAGGCGCTCTCTTGGGGTTGGGGGTTGATGGCCTACGTGTTGTTTGCCGCTTGGTGCGTGCGGCAGGTCTGGCTGCGGGGCTTTGCGAAGGAAACCTCAGCCACCGGCCATGTGGCTGAGGAGGAGCCGGCAGAAACGCCCTCTGCACGGCGAAAGTTGCTCTGGCTCGCGCTGCCGGCCTGCGCGTCCGCGCTGCTGCTGGCCACGACCAACAAGCTCACGCAGGACGTGGCGGTCATCCCGTTCCTGTGGGTGCTGCCGTTAAGCCTCTACCTGCTGACGTTCATTTTGTGCTTCGACGCAAACCAATGGTATTGGCGGCCGCTCTTCCTGCCGGCGATGCTCGCGTGCTTCGGTTGGCTGATTTACGTACTGACGAACATCAACAACGTGGGCATCGGCTGGCAGGTGCCGGCGTTTTGCCTGACAATGTTCGTTGCATGCATGGTCTGCCACGGCGAGCTTTATGCGCTTAAACCGCATCCGCGCTGGCTCACGAGTTTTTATCTGATGATCTCCCTCGGAGGCGCGATCGGCGGCTTCCTCGTCGCCGTGGTTGCTCCGCACGTATTCAATAGCTACGCGGAACTCTCTTGGTCCTGCGGCGCGTGCGCAGTGCTTACGTGGCTGGTTTGCCTACCCGACTGGCGCGGAGCGAACTTTCAATGGTGGCGCTTCCACGCGTGGCTCGCCGGCTCGCTCGTCGCGCTCGGCGTTTGTCTGGCCTTCTACCTCCAAAGCAAAGAGCGCGATAATGTAGTGGAAGCTACGCGCAACTTCTACGGTGCAATGTGCGTGCTCGAATACGGCACGGACTCTCCCGGGTCACGTTACCTGTTGCTGCAGCACGGCCGCATCACTCACGGTTTCCAACTCACTGACCCCGATCAGCGCCGCCGCATCACAAGCTACTATGGAGAAAAGAGCGGCGTAGCCCTTGCCATTCGCAACCTTCCACGCCCCCAGAAGCGCATCGGCGTCGTCGGTTTAGGCACGGGCACCACAGCGGCCTTTGGCGAGAAAGGCGATTATGTCCGCATCTACGAGATCAACGAGGAGGTTCGGCGCATCGCAACCAACCACTTCTCCTTCATCAAGGACACGCTGGCAGCCGGCGGCTCGGTGGACGTGATTATGGGCGACGCCCGGCTTTCGATGGAGCGCGAGGAACCGCAACGTTTCGACGTGCTCGCGCTCGATGCGTTCAGCAGCGACGCCATTCCTGTGCATTTGCTGACAAAAGAAGCTGTGGCCATCTACGGCAAGCACCTCGCTGACGACGGCGTGCTGGCCATCCACATCTCGAACCGCTACCTCGACCTCGAACCGGTGGTGGAAAATCTTGCCGAGAAATTCGGCTACCGTCGGCTTTCGATCTCCGATGGCGATAGCGAAAAGGACTGGTGGATTTATAGCTCTACGTGGGTGCTCTTGAGCAAAAACGAGGCGTTGATGAACACGATCGCCAGCAAGAGCGAGTCGGCCAAATCAGAGCCCAGCAACAAGAAAGTGCCGCTCTGGACCGACGATTACGCCAGCCTTTGGCAGATCATGAGTTGGTGACGAATGTCGCGGTGACTGGTGAGTGAGAAGAGCTTAGCAGGACGAGGCTGTTTCACGCCCCGCCGCTTCACAACCCGCTGAATTGCCGGAGATACTTCACTGTCACGCGTAAATCCTTGGGCCACTCGGCCGTGACGTTCAGCGATATGCCAGTAACGGGGTGACGGATTTCCAACTGTTCCGCGTGCAGGGCCACGCGGTTCATGAGCGGGCGTTCGGGTTCATTGGGTTTAGGCGTGTAGCTGCGCTTGATTTGCGAAAGATAAAGCGGCGCACCAGCGTAGTCCAAGTCGCCGACGATGTGCAGGCCCACAGAGCGCAGGTGCACGCGAATCTGGTGAGTGCGGCCCGTGCGCGGCTGGCAGCGCAGCAGGGTGAAGCCCCGGAACTGCTCGGCCACGCGGCAGTTGGTGACGGACTTCTTGCCGCCCTGCCGGTCAATCCGCATCAACCCAAGTTGCCGAGTCTGCGGACCGATGGGCGCGTCCACGGTGAACTCCGGCTGCTCGGGCATGCCCCGGGTGAGGGCGACGTAAGTCTTGAGCGGCAGGTTGGAGCCGAACTCGTTGGCTAGCAAAGTGAGCACAGGCTTCGATTTCGCCAGCAGGAACACACCACTAGTTTCGAAGTCTAGCCGGTGGGCGTTGGCAAGGTAAGACAAGTTGCGCTCCTTGGCCCACGGCGCGCTCTGCGCGATGCCATCATGCAGCAGGCGCATAAGATTAGGGCGCTGGGGATCATAGCGGTCAGGCGAGGATAACAGCCGTGCGGGCTTGTCCACAGCGAGCAGGTGCTCGTCCTCGAAAACAACGGGTAATTCCCAATACTCGCGAGTGGCGGGGGCGGAAAGCTTGATGACCGCGCCGGCGGGCATGGCTACTCGATCACGTTCATCCGTGAATCACCGCCCTTAGCCTGCTGCCGCAAGGGGGCCATGACGCCGGAACGTTCCATCTCGCGGCCGAGCCACTCGCGAAAGGCGTAATTGGCACGATTGTCACGCAGGGATTCGGCAAACTTGGGAAGCTCGGCCTTGACCTGCTCTTCGGCGACCGGCGTGAAACTCTTGACGAAAACTACAAAGCCGCCGCCGCTAACGGAGCGAAAGCTGCTGACCTTGCCGGCGGCTAAAGCGAATACTTGGTCGCGAAGCTCCTCCACACCGATGCCTCGGCTCTCGACGATCTCGATCCCGCGCGCATTGCGACTGAAAGGCGGGACTTCGAGCGCGATGTGGCCCTGCTCCTTTGCAGCGTCCTTGAAGGACTTGCCAGCAGCCAAGGCGTTAGTCGCAGCCTGCACAAGCTTAGTGCCTTCGTTAAGCGTCAGTTCGGTGGCTTGCGCACGCCGATAATCCTCGGCGACCTTCTCACGGACTTTCTCAAAGGGCGGATCCTCGGGCTTCAGCCGCTCTTTGAAGGCAATAAAATACACGCCGTCTAGCGCAGGTAACATCTGACCGAGAGCCTCGTCCGGCGCGAGTTGGAAGGCCGTGCGTCCAAAATTGTTCGGGGCGTTGGTGAGCTTCGGCCCCTCGAACTCAGTGAAAGGCTCGGTGACTTTCACCGGCAAACCCTTGCGCGCGGCGAGTTGGAGGAGGATTTCCGCCCGATTGGTTTGGCCAGCGAGTTTAAATAGTTCGTTGCCAAACTCGGTGGCCTTCTGGAAACCAATGCGCGCGGCGGTCTCGTCGCGGAACTCGGAACGGATCTGATCCCTGACTTGGTCGAAGGTTTTAGCTGTCCCGTTGGTGTCGCGGTAACGAAAGACGTTGGTCTGGTACTGCATCTCCATCAGCTTCACGAGATTCGTATTCGCCGCGAGTTCCTTGTCTGCCTCAGCGTTGTAATTCGTGTGGGGGAGAAAGACATAGTGAACGCTGACGCGCTCGGGGATGCGGTAGGTGGCGAGGTTGTTGGTGTGCCACGCGCGTAATGCAGCCTCGTCGAGCTTCACCTTGGCGAGATTGTTGGAGGTAGCGAGGAAAACGAACTCCGCCTGTGCTTGCTCGTTCTCGCGGCGGAAAAAGGCGTCCGCCGCGCGGTCAGGCATAAGCTTACCCACGAGGCCGAACGCACGCGTGAGTTGCTGCCGCCCGAGTTCGTGCTGCAGGAACCGCTCAAACGCCGCTTCGGAAATGCCGGCGGAGCCGAAGTGCTGCTTTAACATACCTTCGTAACGTTGAAGGCTGAATGCCCCGGTCTGGGGGTCGGTAAAGATATTCTTAATTTCTTGAGCTACGGCAGAGTCACCTACGGCGATGCCTTGGGCCTTGAGATGGTGGTTTATGAGCAGCCGCTGGCGCGCCTCGGCGTCGAGGTTAAACCCAAACATCCGAGCGCGCTCATCGCGGTCGGGCCACTGACCGGTGCTTAGGAAGTAGCCAATCCGCGCGTCGCTGTAAGCTTGCGCAAGATCGTCGCGCTTGATGGGCAAGCCGTAGAGCGTGCCATAGTCCGCCTCGCGTTGACCGGAGCTATTGCCGATGTCTGGGCTGAAGAAGACCACGAAGGTGACGATGATCACCGTGATGATGATGCCCCAGAGCCACTGCGAGTGCTTGCGTAACGTGCCAATCATAACCGGGCCGTAAGAAACAGGCGGGGAACGTAGCCGCCGCTTTACAATCCGGTCAAACCCTAAAGCGGCGGGGCGCACCCGCCTTCAGCCGCAACGCTGCAAAACCGCTTTTCTCCACAACGCAAAGGCGGAATGTCGGAGCTTCCAACTGAATGGCTCTGGCTTCAGAACGTGTAAGTCGCCAAAACTCCAAAAGCCTGATGGTCGAACCACTGCGTGCCGGCGAGGGTCTTGCGCCAGAGGTGGAACACGCGCAGCTCCAGCTCCGGCGACGGCCGGAACACCGCGCCCAGCGGGATGAGGCGGTTCTCCGTGATGCGCCCCTGCGTGAAATCGTAGAACACTTCGTTGTTCGCGTAGAGGCCGCGAAAGACACCGGAGCGGGCCATGACCCAATCGAACTGCGGGCGCATCCGAATGCGCGTGTTAAAGGCGTCGCCGTTATCGAGCCGCCGCCACTCGAACCGGTTTCTCATGCTGTATTCCACCGACTCGGAGAGCTTCACGTTCGGGTTGGCCTCGAACTCCAGACGGAAGGAATCCACGCTTCGAGTCTGCGGCCCGTTGAGCGCCTCAACCCAAGTCGTGTTGAGCTGGAGTTGGAGGCGCGGATGCAAGTCGTAACGTACGCGTGGGCTTACGATCCACGTGTGCAGGTCGCCCAGGCCGTCGTTCACGCGCGCTTCGGCATAGTTTCCCACGGACCACTGGTCGTTGAGGCGCTTCCAAATGGTGCTTTGATACCAGCCTTGCAATTGGTCCGCCCGGCCGGGGGCGATCGCCGCAAAGAGAATTCCTAATCCCAACGCAGCGCTGCCCAATCTAAATCGGGGGAATGTGGGCGTTCGCATGATCGACTCTCGACCTCCCTGACACACGGGTAATTCAACCCATTACTTCCCGATGGCGTAAAACAAGCGGTCGCTATGGAAGATTAGGCGGCCTAGGCTTGGCATGGACAACGGGACGAACGGGCTTCGCCACCCAAACTCCGTAGCTGGGTAAAGCCCGCTTGAACTCGCCCTCCGGCCCTGTCAGCGTGCGTTTCATGCACTCAAAGTTTTGGCTTAGCCTAGCTGGACTCGCCGCGTTGCAGGTGACAGTTGCGGCCGGAGAACCGCTCTTCACCAACGACCTCAACCTCGCCATCCCGGCCCTCGCGTCGGACAAGTCCGTTCGCTACGATTACGACATCGTGTATGTCCGCGCACCGCGGGCCGGCGACGAGGTGCACAAGCGCTTCTACACCGATTTCTCGCAACCGGTCACGATGGAGCCGGGCGCGGACCTGATGTTGCTGCGCCCGGACGGCAGGGAGGAGTTGCTCGTCGCGGGCGGCGACGGCTCCATCACCGACCCGATGGTATCGTTCGATGGCGAGTGGGTTTATTACTCTCATCTCTATAATTTGCAGAAGGCGAACCAGTGGACGCCGCCGCGCGCGGGGGCAGACATTTTCAAAATCCATCTCAAGACCCGGCGGGTCGTGAAGCTCACCGACCAGACCTTCACGCCCAACACCGGCGCGGCGAAGTGGTCCGATGACTTCCGCACGCCGCAGCCGGGCCGCACGCACTTCGACTACGGTGTGTTTAATATGGGACCGTGTCCGTTGCCGGGCGGGCGCCTCGTCTTCACGAGCAATCGCGATGGTTTCCGTCCCTCGAAGGGGTATCCGACGGTCGCGCTGCAACTGTTCGTGATGGACGACTCGGATGACGGCTTGGGCCGCAACGTGGAGAAAATCGGCCACCTGAACATCGCCGGCGCGTTGCATCCCGTGGTGCTCGCGGACGGACGAATCATGTTCAGCACGCTCGAGTCACAAGGCATCCGCGGCGACATCCTCTGGGGCGTGTGGACCATCAACCCCGACGGCACCGGCTGGGCCCCGCTCGTCAGCGCCTTCGACACCGGCGGCGCGCCGAACGGCTTTCATTTCCAGACGCAGCTCTCCGACCACGCGCTCGTCGTCGAGGAATACTACAACCAGAACAACTCCGGCTTCGGTGCGTTCATCAAGCTGCCGCCGCAGCCGCCGGCGGGCGCGGCGCAGTTTGGCCCCGCGCATATGCCGAGCAACGCGCCGTGGCGCTTCGGTCGCCACTACAACGGCAAGGGCGTGTGGTATCGCATGCCCTTCATGCCTGTCGGCTCGGAATCGCTCACCCGCTTCGCCCGCGTGGATGACGGCCCCGCCGGCCCTTCCAAGCTGGGCGACAAGAATTCTGCCGCCGTCGGCAAGTTCACGCATCCCTCCGGCGCGCCCGACAATCACCTGCTCACCGTCTATTCGCCCGGCCCGGCGAACCATCAATACAAACACCTGCCGCAAATTGACGGCGGGCTTTACCTGCTCAAGGGCGGCACGGCGATTGACGAACCCGCGCAGCTCCGGCTCATCAAGAACGACCCGAACTACAACGAGTGCTGGCCGCGCGCAGTCGTTTCCTACGCCCGTATCTACGGCGTGAAGGAGCCAAAGCGCCTCGCGCCGCTGGCCAACGACGGCGCGCTTTCGAAGCATTTGCCCGCCGGCTCGCCGTTCGGGCTCATCGGCTCATCGAGCCTCTACAAACGCGAAAGCTACCCGAACGGCATCGTCCCGCCGGGCAAAGTCACGGCCACTTACGCGGGCGGCACAGACCCGTGGCGCGGACTCGATGCCTTCACCAGCCATGGCAACGGCATGCCGCTCAACCTCCACAACCAGGGCGGCGACATCGGCCTCTACGAAAACAGCGACATCCACGCGCTGCGCATCCTGGTGATGGAGCCGACCACCGACCGCCAGCGCGGTGCCGACGCGGGCCGGCGCTTCGCCAATCACGCCAACGAACGGCTTCGCATCCTCGGCGAGATTCCCGTGCGCAAGTTCACCGGGGCCGACGGCGAACAGCCGCGCGACCCGGACGGCCATCCCGACACCAGTTTCCTCGCCAAGATCCCCGCGGACACCACCTTCACGTTCCAAACGCTCGACCGGCGCGGCATGGTGCTAAACAACTCGCAGACTTGGCACCAGCTTCGCCCCGGCGAAATCCGCAACGACTGCGGCGGCTGCCACGCACACAGCCAGAAGCCGACGGACTTCGCCCTCACTGCCGCCGCGAAGCCCGACTACAAGGTCTGGGACCTCATCAACACCACGCCGCTGCTCGCTGCCAAGCGCACTGCCGCCGCGCAGCCCCAGTGGGACGTGGCGAACCAAACCGGTCTGCGCGTAACCGACGGCGGGCCGCACGACGTGGAATATTGGCGCGACGTGCTGCCGATTCTCCAGCGCAGTTGCGTTGCCTGCCACTCCGCGAAGTCCGGCTCGACGCCCGCCAGCAAGCTCGACCTCGACGCTGACGACCAGCTCGTTCCGCGCGAGAACACGGGCAAGTTTCCCGGCACTTACTACCGCCTCGCGCTGGATGAGCGGGCGCAGTTCGGTCACAAGCCCATCGGCTACGACTCGTGGGGTTACCCCAATGCGTCTCGTTACATCCGCAAGCTCGCCTCACGCCGCTCGCTGCTCATCTGGAAAATCTTCGGCGAACGCCTCGATGGCTTCTCCAACGACACGCATCCCTCCGAACCGGAGCCGGGCGCGGGTTACTTCGCGCACAAGGGCGAGCGGGTGCCGACGGACAAGAACCGCCACCGCTATGACCTCGACTTCCTCGGCAGCCAGATGCCACCGCCGGACGCGGTCGCCGGTGGCCACAAGCTGCCCGACGGACGCGTGGTGAAAGTCGCGCCGCTCACCGATGAAGACCGCCTGACGTTGGTGCGGTGGATTGACCTCGGCTGTCCGATTGACCTCGACCGCGCCCCCGCCAGCCAGCGCGGCTACGGCTGGTTCCTCGACGACCAGCGCCCCACGCTTACACTCACCACGCCACGCCCCGGCGCGAACGCGTCGCTCGACCGCATCCTGCTCGGCGCGCACGACCTCTACACGGGCCTCGACCCCGCGAGCCTCACGGTCACGGCCGACTTCACAGTCAACGGCATCGCCCCGGGCGAAAACCTTGCGGCGAAGTTTAAGCCGCTGGCCCAAGGCGTGTGGGAACTCAAGCTGAACTCGCCAATAAAAGACCTCGCCCGCGCGCAGTTGCTTGTCGCCGTGAAGGACAAGCAGGGCAACCTCACCCGCATTGAGCGGAGTTTTTCAGTGAAGCAATAACGCCTGCGGCGACGACCGTTGCCCGGCACCGGCCACTATTTCCCGCCCAGGCAATACAGCGCGCGGTTGGAGCGGAGCAAGAGGCGGCTGCCATCGAAGGCGGGTGTGGCGTTGAAGTAGCCACGCCGGTTCTCCAGCGAGTTCTCAGCCAGCATTTCAAACTTCGGCGAGGCCGCGAGCACGACCGCGAGGCCTGTGCGCCCGAAGTAGTAGAGCTTGCCGTCGGCGACGACGGGCGAGGAGTAGATGCCTTGCAGGCTTTGGTTCAGGCGCTCCTCATACACGATTTCGCCAGTCTTCGCGTTGGCGCAGTAGGCGACGGCGAGGGAATCGCTGGCGAAGTAAAGGTGGCCATCGTGCAACACAGGCGAGGGGACGTTGGAGCCTTTGTTGATTTTCCAAAGCACGTGGCTGCCGCTCACCTCGCCGCGCCCACCGGCTTTGATGGCGAGGCCGTTCTGCGGGTTGCGTCCGCCGATGGCGTAGATGATGCCGTCTTTCGCAACAGGCGTGGGGCACATATACCAGCCGATGCCGGTCTGACAGGTCCACAACGGCGCGCCGGTGTCGGCATCGAAGCCGAACACCTGCTTGATGCACGCGGCGACGACCTCGGACTTGCCGCCGGGCAGCGCGACCACGAGCGGCGCGTGCCACGACTCCGTGATGCCGCGCGCACTCCATTTCTGCGTGCCGGTCTTTTTGTCGAGTGCCACGAGCGAACTGCTCTCGACGCTGGCGTTCACGAGCACGAGGTCCTTGTGGAGCACGGGCGAGGTCGCGGAACCCCAGCCGTTCAACTGCGTCCCGACCTTGGTGTTCCAAAGTTTCTTGCCCGCGTGGTCGAACGCGAACACGCCGGACTTGCCCCAGAAAACATACACGCGCTCAGCGTCCGCGACGGGTGTGCTGGTGGCGTAACCGTGGTCCTCACGGATGCCGGATTGCTCAGGAAGGTCGGCGGGGACGGGCGTGTTCCACAGAAGCTTGCCGGTGGCGCGGTCGAGGCAGAGCAGGTGACGCTTCAAATCGTCGAGGCTCGCGCCGCGTCCGGGCTGCACGCCGGTGTAGCAGGTGAGGAAGATTTTGTTGCCGAAGACAATCGGACTGGACGTGCCGGGGCCGGGCAGGTCGGTCTTCCACGCGAGGCCCTCAGTGTCGCTCCACTTGAGCGGCGCGCCTTTGGAATCGCTGACGCCGGAGCCACCGGGGCCGCGGAATTGGGTCCAATCCGCGGCTAAGATCTGGGTAGAAATGAGTACGAGTAGGAGGGCGAAAACCGAAACCAGATGCATGAGGGTTTTTCAGAATTCTGATGGGCCGAGGCAAGAGTAAACTTTCTCCCGTCAAGTCGCGGCCTTCCCATGCTTGACGATTGAGCTACATTCCACGCGTGCGCAGCCGCGTCACCGAGCCATTCAGCGAACGCCCCTTCTGGCAGGCGTGGCCGGGCGCATGGCATCCGCTGTGCGGGAGCTTCGCTGGGATGGGCTGGAGCTTCGAGTGGCATGATTTCGAGCCAACGACCCGCGTCGAGTGGGGTAAAAGTTTTCATCCACAGGGCCTCGAAGTCTGCTTAAACCTGACCGGCACTGCACATCTGGCGGCGAAAAAAGGTGAGGCCGAGCTGCGAGCAGACTCGGCGACGCTCTACCTCGCCGGCGATTTACCATTAGCCGCATGGCGTGAGGCTGGCCAGCGGCACCAGTTCCTCACGGCCGAGTTCAGCGTAGATTTTCTTCGGGGCAATCTGCCGCGTGGGCTCGGCCAGGTGCGGCCGTTTGTGCAGCGCGTGCTGGACACAAAAAAGCCCATGAGTGCAGTGGATGATATGCAGCCGCTTACCCCGCGCCTGCGTCTGCTGGTGGCCGCGCTGCGCTCACCGCCCGTGGCCGGGGCGGCGCGCACGATGTGGTTCACCGCCAAGGCGTATGAGGTCGCGGCGGAGCTGTTCTTCGACCACACGGCGGAAGAAGCGCTGTTCTGCACACGGCAGACGCTCGTGGCACAGGAGCGCGTGGAAAAAGCCGCCGCGCTCATCCGCGAAAACCTCGCCGAGCCGCTCACGCTCGAAGCCCTCGGCCAACGCGTGGGTTGCAGCCCGTTTTATCTCAGCCGAACGTTCAGTGAACAGATGGGCATGACCATTTCGCAATACCTGCGGCAAGTGCGGCTCGAACGCGCAGCGGAGCTGCTACGCTCCGGCAAATTCAACGTCACGCAAGCTGCGCTTGAAGTTGGCTACTCGAGCATCGGCCACTTTAGCACCGCCTTTCACGAGACTTTTGGTTGTTGCCCGGGCTTGTATCCGCTGCAGATGCCGTCGCAAGTGGCGGATCGAGAATAGGTCGCCAAGTTGCGGGCCGATTTAGATTGGGCCGGCCGAAGCTGCGAACTGTAGAAGTGAGGAAGGCACCTCCCGTGCTGCAAGCCGCCGCAAACTTTCCGCAAGCCGTCGGAAGCGCGGCTTTTCCCTTTTGCGTAGAACTTCCATCGTTCGGGCGGGCTGGCGCGCTTGTGTGTGTTCCTCCTGCTCAAGCCTAGACGGTGCAGTCTTTGCGTCACCCGCCCGGACCTAAAAAATAATATGCGACAATCCAAGATTCGTTCCTTTGCCTTGCGCCACGCGCTGATCACCGCGTCGCTCATGAGCAGCGTCTTGCTCGCGAAGGTGGCTTCCGCGCAGACCGCCACAAACAGGCCCGCCGCGAAGGAGCCCGTCAAATTGCCCACCGTCGTCGTGACCGGCGAGTCCCAGGCGGACGCCACCGTGCAGCCCACGTTTCTTCCGGCGGTCGAGGGCACACGCATTTACTCGGGCAAGAAGACTACAGTGATTGATTTCGATGCGATGCCGCTGATCCAGTCAGACAACTACCGGCAGGCCTTCACTAAGACGCCCGGACTAATCGTCAGCGAGATGCCTAACCCTGCCTTCCTCAACCTCGGCTCGCGCGGCATCGGCGATCCCCACGAGTCGCAGGACCTGATGGTGCTGCGAGACCGCATCCCGTTCGCGATGGACATGATCGGCTATCCCACCGTGTATTACGCGCCGCCGCTGACCTCGGTGGACCGGTTGGAATTCGTCCGGGGCGGGGCCTCGCTGCTGTTCGGCCCGCAGCCAGCGGGGGCATTGAACTATGTCACGCACCAACCGCGCCGCGACCGCGCGTTCGCCGCACGCACGGACCAGGTGTTCGGCTCGGACAACCTCTATTCCACCTACACTTCCGTGGAAGGCACGTCGGGCCGCGTGGGCTACTTGGCCTATGTCGATCACCGGCAAGGCGACAGCTTCCGCGATGTGAACAGCGACTTCCGCGTCACCGGCGGCACCTTCAAGCTGGTGCTGGACGCCGACCGGGAAACGCGGTGGACGCTGGGCTTCGATGCCTTCAACGGGGACAGCGGCGAGCCGGGCGGGCTGACGCTCGGCACGGCCGCGCCTCTCGGCGGCTCGGTGTTCAACTACTCCGCCAACCGCAACGCCACGCAGCACGCCTTCGACCGCGTGCGGGTCGAGCGCTACGCGCCCTCGCTGACCGTCGAGCATGACTTCAGCCCAACCACGCGGGCCGAGGCGCGCGTCTGGGGCGGTTACTCGCGGCGGTTCAGCCGTCGGGAGACGGATGTCGGCTTCGGCACGCAGGCGGCGGTGCCAGTCGCGGACGCCGATGGCAACCGCGACAACCTGCTTACGGAGCACCAATACTATTTTTCCGGCACCGACGTGCGCGCGCGCCACGACTGGACCGCGTGGGAGAACGACCACACGCTCACGGCCGGCTTCACCACATATTACTCGGACGCGCCCTTCTCAGTGCGACGTGGCGAGACGGTCACCGCCGAAGACGGCGCGCTCCGGCTGCAGTCACGACGGGGCACGGTTTACGGCGCGATCTTCGCGGAGAACAAATTCACCTTCTCCAAGTTGAGCATCGTGCCGGCGATTCGCGTTGAGACAATCCACCAAAACATCACCGAACTGGCCAACAACGGCACCGGCGAAGCCGTGACGCCCAAGGCAGTTCTCTCCCGCGATTCCTATGTCGAGGTCGTGCCCCTGCTGGCGCTGGGCCTGGCTTACGATTTCGGGCGCGGACACGAGGCCTACGCGAATGTCTCTCAAGGTTACAAGGCCAAGACCTTCACCGATGCCGTTCCGTTGGGCACGGCGGACACCGTCAGCGCGAACCTCGAAGCCGCGCGCTCCTGGACCTACGAACTTGGCCTGCGCGGTGCGCCGCAACCCTGGCTGACCTACGATGTCAGCGTCTTCCGCATTGATTACGACAACCGGTTTGGCCGCGTCGGTGCGAACATCCAGAACGTGGGCCGCTCCATCAACCAAGGCCTGGATCTGGCCCTCGAAGTGGACCTGATCGGCCTTTACGACGCCCGCACGGGCGGGCAACCCGGCGAGCGCGACCTGGCTCTCAACTTGCACGGCAACGTGGAGTTCCTAGACGCCCGCTTCGAATCCGGTCCGCTCACGGGCCTGACGCCGCAATACGCACCGGACCATCTGGTGCGCGTCGGTGCGACGCTGCACAGCAAGCGCTGGGGTCGCGTGGGGCTCATGGGCACGTTTGTAGATAGCCACTGGGCTAATGACAACAACGGCCTTTTTGCTCCGGCCAATCCAGCCAGTAGCGGTTTTATCCCCGCTTACATGGTCTGGGATCTGTCCGCTGAAGTGCGGCTTTATAAGGACTCCGTCTCGCTCCTCGCCGGCATCAACAACCTGCTCGGCGAAGATTACTTCTCACGCGTTCGTGCCGACGGCATCCAGCCCGCCTACGGCCGTAACTTCTACGCCGGCCTGTCAGTGAGGTTTTGAGGCGACCGGCACCAGCCGCCTAGCGCAAACTGCCGTAAAAAAATCGCAATTCGGCGTAAGACTGCTCATCTGACGCTGTTAAATGATCGTAGACCTTGTCACAAAACGAGTTCACAGGTCGTCGGGTGGGGTATAAGATTAAATTCTGTCTCTAAACAATAAGGGCTGTGCCTGCGCAATCTCCAAACACTGATTCCGCCGCCTCCCCGGGCGGCCGGACGGAATTGTCGATGGCTCCCATCCTCACATTGGTGTTGTGGTTGGGCTGCTTGCTCGTGGGCGGCTTGGGTTTTGTATTACCTTATTCCCGGCCGCAACCATCGCCCCCTGCAGCCATTATCCAAGCAGAGTTGCTGAAGGTGGATCTAAGCAACGAGCCAGCGCCTCCACCCGATGCCGCTCAACCGCCCGCGCCCGAGTCCGCCGAGCCGCCGCCGCTCTTCGCCCCTCCCACGCCGCCGCCAGCCCCGCAACTGGTCGCCGTCGCGCTGCCTAGCCCAGCCGTGGCCTTCGCCCTGCCCGTGGAAGGGCCCGCCCGGATTGTCGAACTCAAACAAGCTGCGTTCGTGCGGCCCGCACCCGTGCAAAAGATTGTCCCCACTGGTCCGCCCGGCCCACCAAGCAATTCCAACCAGCCGAGTGGCAACAACGCCGCCGCGCCCGCTGTGCAAACGCTCACCTATGGCCAGGGCGAAGGCCGCCAACCTGCACCGCGTTACCCAGAATCAGCCCGGCGCGCCGGACAAGAAGGCACCGTGGTGGTTCGTCTCAGCATTGGCACTGATGGTCGCGTGCTGGCGGCAGAGCCGAGTGCCCCTTCGCCCTGGAGCGCACTTAATCGAGAGGCCCTGAGAGTAGTGCGCGAGCAGTGGCAATTTCAGCCTGGACCTGTGCGGCTCTTCGAAGTTGCCATCCGTTTTGAACTGAAGAAGTGATTTTTAAAATGACTCCCATTTTCGCCAACGTCGCCGTGGACATTTTCATCAAGGGCGGCCCCATCATGTGGCCGATCCTTGCCTGCCTGGTTGCCGCATTAGTGGTGGTCGCCGAGCGCAGCCTGTGGTGGTGGCAGCACTACCGCCGCTGCCGTGAGCCCCAGTTGCGCGAAGCGTTCGAGGCTATCGCCGCCGGAGACTTCGACCGCGCCTTGTGCTTGAGCGAATCTTCACCGGACCCTTACCTGAACACCGTGGGCGAAGGCCTTTGCCATGCTCACTCATCACTGCTGGGCGCTATGCAGCTCCGTGCGACTGACGAATTGGAGCGGGCAGAAAAACGGCTTTGGATCCTCGGCACGTTCATCACGCTTGCCCCATTGCTGGGCCTGCTGGGCACGGTCACGGGCATCATGCATTCATTTAGTTTCGTAGGAGAGGAGGCACTCGCGCCGGCGAAGGTCAGCGGCGGTATTGCTGAGGCGCTCATCGCCACCGCCGGCGGACTAGGCATCGCCATCCTGTGCCTACTGCCTTACAACTGGTTTAACCGTCGGCTCGCGCACTATCGCGGCAACTTGGAGCGCACCATCAACCACGTCGAGTTGTTGGTGGAATCAGCCAAGCACCATGGCCACGACCTCGAAGTCTTCGCCCGCCAACGCGCCATTCGCACGCGGGCCAGTGTCTTCCGCCCGAAGGAAGAAAAGCCGCCCACCTCGGCCGTGACCCGTTGACGTCCATTCCCCCAAAAAACCATGCCCGTCAAACTTGGCTCCAAACTTCCGCCAGAAAACGCTGAGGCGCGCATCGAGATCATTCCGCTGATTGACATCATGTTCTTCCTGCTCGCCGCGTTCATGCTGGTGAGCCTGAGCATGGTGAACCTCAAGAGCGTGAAGGTGAACCTGCCCACCGCCACCTCGGCCACGGCGGACCCTAAGCGTGACTACGTGAGTCTCTCCGTGGACAAGGCCGGCATGGCCTACCTCGACGCCAAACCCGTCGCCCCCAACGAACTGGCCATCGCGCTCGCCGCCCTAGTCAAGGCAAACGAAGAGGTGCGCGTTTTCATCAGTGGCGACAAAGACGCCCGGCACGGCGATGTGATCCGCGTGCTGGATATCGTGCGCGGCACGGGCATCCAGAAAGTGGCCTTCGAGATTCGCACTCCGGAGAAATGACCCGCTTCCTCCAATGGTTCAACCTCGTGGGCGTGCTGGCGTTGGCGGCGCTTTGCGTTCAGCAGTGGCGCATCAACCGGCACCTCAACCATGAGTTCAACGAGGCCTGCAAGCTTTGCATCAGCCATAGCCAGAACCTCGGTGAGAAAGATAAGAAGCTGAAGAGCGCCGCGGCCGATCTCGAAGTCTTTCGCGACCAACTCACCCGCGCCACCGCCTCGCTCAAGGACACCGAAACCAAGCTTGCCGCACTCGACCGGCAGTTGAAGCAACTCACGAACGAGCGCGAACAACTCAAGACCAGCGTCACCAACTGGGCTGCCGCCGTGGCCACCCGCGATGAGCGCCTTAAACAATCCGGTGCCGAGCTCACTAAGCTAGGCAACGATCGCAACGACGCGGTGCGTAAGTTCAACGAGCTGGCCGGCCGACAGAACCAGCTGGTGGCGGAGATCGAGCGCCGCGCGAAGGAACACAACGCCGTGATCGAGGAGATGAATAAGCGCACGCTGGAGCACAACCGCTTACTCACGGAGATGAACAAGCGAGCGAGGGACTTCAACGAGTTGGTGGACAAATACAACGCGTTAGCCAAGCAGTTGGAGGCCAAGCCTCCGGCCAAACCTTAAACCGCGCGCCCTCGCGATTGGATGCCGGAAGTAAGTGGTCTGACCCGACGCATGTGGGCAGAGGTTTGTCATGAACCACCCGAGGCGTCATCTAAAGTGCACAGTCCGCAGCCCGTGTCTTGCGGGGCCCCGACCACTCCGATAAATTACAACCAAGTTGAAGAGCAGTTCGCGATCAGAAATACCGCGCAAGGCTGTTTATCGCCTTTCGATTTACCTGCGCTGTTTGTTGCGCCTCAAGGAGAACGGCTTGCCAACGATTTCCAGCGAGGCACTCGCCCGCGCGGCGGGAGTAAAGCCTACGCAGTTGCGCAAGGACTTGACCTACTTCGGCTCGTTCGGCACGCGCGGGCTGGGCTACGATGTGGAGCAACTCTCCGGGATGATCGCCGACGTACTGGGCACCAACCGTCTGCAACCCGTCGTGCTCATTGGCGTCGGCAATCTTGGCGCGGCGTTGTTGGCGTATCAGGGCTTTGGCCCCGAGGGCTTTGAGGTGGTAGCGGCCTTCGACGCGGAACCGGCCAAGGCGCGCACCCGAACCAATTTTCCCCGCATTCTGCCCATGCCTGAGATGATGCGGGTCGTTCGCTCCCGCAACGTGCGCATGGCGATTCTAACCGTGCCGGCTAATGCAGCACAGGAGGTCGCCAACCAACTTGTGGACGCAGGGATCGTCGGCATCCTCAACTTCGCGCCGATCGTGCTGCAGGTGCCCGAGGATGTGACGGTGAATGGCGTGAACCTTGCCATCGAACTGGAAAACCTGAGTTATTTTATCCAGGGGTGAAATGGGTTGAGAGTTTAGCTGGCGTTCCGGTCATGGCCGCCCCTGACAATTAAAATTAACCGCGAGCGAAACTCCATTTGCCAACCACGCGTTGTGCGGTTAATTAACCTCCCGTCGAACGGGGCTTTCCAGTTTGTTCTATGTTTCGGGACATTGGCGGATTGACATTGCTGGTTTGGCGGACGCTTCAGGCGTTGCCGCTAGTGTTTAGGCACGGGCGCAAGGTGCTGGAGCAGTTCTACGAGATCGGCATGGGCAGCATGCTCATGGTCTGCATCTTGTCGTTCTTCATCGGCGGCGTGCTCGCACTGGAGATTGGCCCAGTAATGGTGGAGCGCGGGCTGGCAAACTTCCTAGGCGGCATTGTCGGCCTCGGTTTGTGCCGCGAGCTAGTCCCGGTACTTATGGCCGTGCTAATCGCGGGGCGCATTGGCTCAGCAATGGCAGCAGAGATCGGCTCGATGGCCGTGTATCAGGAAATAGATGCACTGCGCACGATGAACATCAACCCCGTGCATTACCTCGTGCTGCCCCGTATCGTCGCCCTCGCGGTGGGCTTGCCAATGCTGGTGATTTTCGCCGATCTCGTCGGCTGGTTGGGCGGTGCGCTGGTTTGCTCGGCGAACCAACAGATCGCTGTGGGGACGCAGTCCTTCTTGTCGAACCTGCGCGCCACGGTGGGGTTGGAGGACGTGTTGCATGGCCTGTACAAGACCTTCGCCTTCGCGCTGGTCATCGGCACGGTATCGTGCCATCAGGGTCTGGCGACCATTGGTGGTCCGCGCGGCATCGGCCGCACCGTTACTAAAGCCGTGGTCAACTCCATTGTGCTTATTCTCATCCTCGATTACTTCCTCACGCACCTGCTGGTGCAGCTTGAGAAATGAGCGCCGCGAATAACCACCACGAAAGCGTCCGTGTCGAGGCGCGCAAACTGCGCAAGTCCTTCGGCGGGCAGGAAGTGCTCCGCGGCGTGAGTTTCAACGTTGAGCGCGGCGAAATCTTCGTGCTTATGGGTCCCAGCGGCAGCGGCAAGAGCGTCCTGCTCAAGCACATCATCGGCCTAGAAGAGCCTGACGCAGGTCAAATCCTCATCGAAGGACAGGACATTCACACCGAGGGCCTGCGCGACCGTTACCGCATGGCAATGGTTTTCCAATCCGGCGCACTGCTCAACTCGCTGACCGTCGGAGAGAACGTCGGCCTTTACTTGCGCGAGCACCGGCTTCAGCCCGAAGCGGAAATTCAGCGCATCATCGCGGAGAAGTTGGAAATCGTTGGCCTAAAGGGTGCCGAGGAAAAAATTCCGGGCGAACTGTCCGGCGGCATGAAAAAACGTGTGGCCTTGGCCCGCGCGTTGGTCATAGAGCCGCAACTGATACTCTACGACGAGCCAACCAGCGAGTTGGATCCGCTTATTGCCATCACTATCGGGCAAGAAATCCTCGCGCTGCGTAACCGCACGAGCGCAACGAGCATTGTTGTCACGCACGACCGCGACCTCGCGTTCGGCATCGCAGACCGCATCGC